>CAZFSJ010000094.1:0-1732 GCA_964521605.1 Candidatus Woesearchaeota archaeon | reverse complement strand
CTTGCACCAGAACATCAATTAGCCATGAAAAATCTTCAGAGCAGGAAACAGATATTTGATATAAAAGAAGACAAAAAGATAATTATAGAAGTAACTTCTCTTGGAAAGGAGATATTAAAATCAAAATTAGACAATCAGGAATTAATAGAACAGATAACCTCTGAGACCCTAAAAAAAGAATCCAACTGGAAAGGAAAAAAATTCAGGAGATATGACATCTCTTCTCCAGTGCCAGACATAACAGGAGGTAAAAGGCATTTTGTCAATCAGTCAATCGATTATGCAAGAAAGGTCTGGACAGAGATGGGATTCAAGGAGATGTCAGGCAGTTTAATCCAGAGTTCTTTCTGGAATTTTGATGCCCTATTCACAGCACAGGACCACCCGGTAAGAGAAATGCAGGATACATTCTTCATAAACAAGAAAACAGAACTTCCTGACAAGAAGATTGTATCAAAAGTAAAAGAAGCGCATGAAAAGGGAGTTGCAGGAAGCAAGGGATGGGAATATGGATGGAATGAAGAAGAGGCAAAAAAACTTGTATTAAGAACTCACACTACCTGTCTCTCAGCACATACTCTTTCAGAATTAAAGAAAGAAGATCTCCCTGCAAAGTTTTTTGCAATAGGAAAATGTTTTAGAAATGAAACTCTAGACTGGAATCATGGGTTTGAATTTAATCAGACAGAAGGAATTGTCATTGATGAAAATGCAAACCTTGGCAATCTTCTTGGATATCTTAAGGAATTTGCAAATAAAATGGGATTCAAAAAAGTAAGATTCAGACCAAGCTATTTTCCCTATACAGAACCAAGTGTTGAAATTGAAGTGTTCCATCCTGAAAAAAAGAAATGGATTGAACTTGGAGGGGCCGGGATATTCAGACCTGAGATAACAATCCCCCTCCTAGGAGAGCACATACCCGTTCTTGCATGGGGTCAGGGATTTGACAGGATAATTATGGATTATTATAACATAAAAGACCTTAGAGAATTATACAAAAACAACCTCACACACACAAGAAAAATTAGATTTTGGATGAAACAATAAAATGGAAAACCAAGATTGCATATTCTGCAAAATAGCAAAAGGAGATATACCCTCAGTTAAAATCTGGGAAGATGAAAAACATTTAGCCATTCTGGATATTCACCCAAACACAGAGGGCATGACACTAGTAATTCCAAAAGAACATTATGAAAGCGACCCAACAAAAATGCAGGCAAAACCCTACAAGGATTTGATGATTGCATCAAAGAAAGTTGCAAAACTTCTGAAGAAAAAACTTAAGGTTGACAGAGTTGCGTTTGTAATAGAAGGTCTGGGGGTTAACCATATACATGTAAAACTCTACCCAATCTATCCTTCTACCGCATCAGAGGGATACATAACAACCCAGCTAGGACCTGAAAAATCTACAGAAGAATTAAATAAAATTGCTGAAAAAATTAGAGGCAAAGAAAAAACAGAATAAAATGGAAATAAAAAAGAAGACATGGCCAAATTTCTTCCAGAGAATATTAGATGGAAAAAAGACAGTTGACATAAGGCTTGCAGATTTTGATATAAATGAAGGAGATACATTAATATTAGAGGAATACAATCCTCAAACAAAAAAATATACGGGAAGAACAATAAAAAAGAAGGTGAAAAACCTCAATAAAGTAAAAGTAACTGATTATCATCCAATGGAAGAGATAAATAAATTTGGTCACTGGGTAATTGAACTGGA
>CAZFSJ010000093.1:0-1841 GCA_964521605.1 Candidatus Woesearchaeota archaeon | reverse complement strand
TTGAAGATTATGTAAGAGTTGAGCCGAAATTGTTCGGACTTCCTACTGTGGAAGCTGTTGATCAGCAGCTGAGAGACGTCTATGCAAATCATTATGATAAAGAATTGGGAAGATCTGTGGCAGTAATTGAAGTCATAGAAGTGGGAGAAGGAGTTATAATACCGGGAGATGGAGCAACCTATTACAAATCAAGATTCAAGCTTCTTGCCTGGAAACCTGAACTTCAGGAACTTGTATATGGAGAGATTGCAGAGATAACAAAATTTGGGGCATTCATAGATATGGGAGTGATGAGAGGAATGATACACATAAGCCAGACTATGGACGATTTTGTAAGCTTCAGCAAAAGCAATGTTCTTTCAGGAAAGGTCTCAAAAAGGAACCTTAAACAGGGAGATATGTGCATAGCAAGAGTTGTTGCAATATCCCATAAAGGTGACGAACCAAAAATAGGCCTTACAATGCGTCAGCCAGGACTTGGAAAAATAGAGTGGATAAAAGAAGACTCACTAAAAAAAGAAAAAGAAGCAGAAAAAGCTGCAAAAGCAGAGGCAAAATCAGGCGATAAAAAAGGAAAAGATAAAAAAGAATCTAAAAAGAAATAATCAAAATGGCAAAACCAAAAGCATGCAAATTATGCAACACAATTGTTGAGGAAGGAGATAAATGTCCTAACTGCGGTTCAAAGGAACTCACAGAAGGATTCAAGGGACGTGCTGTTATACTCAATCCTGAAAAATCAGAGATAGCAAAAAAATTAAATCTTAAGCAAGCAGGAAACTTTGCAATAAAAGCACGTTAATAATATAAAATGGAAATAAAGGAAATAACTGAAAAAAAGAATCTTGTGTTTGAAAGAAGAGAGATAGAAGCAACAGTTGTTTCAGACAGCTCACCAAGTAACAAAGAAACACTTACAGAACTTGCAAAAAAACTTTCAACACCCGAAGATTCAATAAAAATAAAAGGAATACATGGAGAGTTCGGCACAACAACATTCAAAGTCACAGCTAATGTTTACAAGTCTAAAGAAGACAAGGATAAGATAGAAAAAAAGACAAAGAAAGAGATAGAAGCTGAAAAGAAAGCAATTGAAGAGGCTAAAAAAGCGGCTCAGGAAGCTAAGAAGAAAGCAGAAGAGGAAAAGAAAGCTGCTGAGGAAGCTGAAAAACAGGCAGCAGAGAAACCTGCTGAAGAAAAAACACCTGAAGAAAATAAATCAGAATAAATAATAAAAAATGGCAAAGAAGATAATAAAAAAAGGAAAAAAACCGCACAAAAACAAACCAACGAGCAAAAAATATGCGAAGTATCAGACAGAAGGAGATGGCAAAATAAAAAGACTTCTTAAATTCTGTCCAAGATGCGGACCTGGAGTATTCCTCATGAGTTCAAAAGGAAGACTCTACTGTGGAAAATGCCATTACACCGAATTTGAAGGAAAAAAGACTGAAGAAAAGAAATAAAATTCTTTTTATAAAAATTTAAATATTCCCAAGAATATTCTGAACAATAATTCTTATCTCTTATTTGCAAGGAATACCCCTATAAGCCCAATTACAAAAAGAATTCCTCCTGAGCTTAAGGCAGTCTTTGTGTCAAGCGCAATCACATTTCCTGTCAACGCAGGATAACCTATTGCCATACCAAGTACAATTGACAATAAAGATACGGCAGTTATTGCCTTTTCAAGTTTTGGCGATCTTGCCCCTTTTTTTGCCATGATTTAATATAAGGAATTGTTCTTTATAAATTTTGTTGATATAAAAAATTAGAGTTTATTAAAAAATATGATGCGTGGGGGGCTAAATACTAAAAAATAATAACTTGTTCCCACGACT
>CAZFSJ010000092.1:0-1895 GCA_964521605.1 Candidatus Woesearchaeota archaeon | reverse complement strand
GTGCTATGAGGAGTCCTTCAACAATCTCCTGTCTTTCTTTTGCTTTCTTAAGTTCAAACTTTGTCCTGCTGGTTATAACCTGTTTTCTGTAGGAGACATATGATTCAAGAACATTCTTTATATTCATCACCTTTGGTCTTCCTCCCTCAAGTGCAAGGAAGTTGACATTGAATGAATCCTGAAGTCTGGTATACTTATATAGTGAGTTTATTACAAATTTAGGATCTGCTTCTTTTTTAAGTTCAAGAACTATTCTTATTTTTCCTTTTGAGGATTCATCCCTTAGGTCTGAAATATCTTTTATTTTTTTATCCTGGATGAGATTTGCAATCTGTTCCACGAGAGTTGTTTTGTTGAGCATGTAGGGTATTTCCGTTATTACAACTGCCTCTTTTCTTCCAACTGTTTCAGTTGAAGTCTTTCCACGCATTACAAGTCTACCACGCCCTGTCTTGTACAATTCAATCATGTTTCCCTGTACACTTCCTCCTGTTGGAAAGTCAGGACCTGTGATTATCTCAGTTATTTCTTCAAAGGTCATATTAGGATTCTTTACATATGCATTTATTGCATCGCATACTTCTACAAGGTTATGGGGGGGAATATTTGTTGCCATACCCACTGCAATACCCGATGCTCCGTTAAGTATTAATGAAGGTAGTTTTCCAGGGAGAAGTTCTGGTTCTTTAAGGGAATTATCAAAGTTTGGTGCAAATTTTACGGTGTCTTTTTCAATGTCCTGTATAAGTTCTTGTGAGATTGGCATTAGTTTTGCTTCTGTATACCTATATGCCGCAGGGGGATCTCCGTCAATTGAACCGAAATTACCCTGCCCGTATACGAGGGGATATCTCAATGAGAATTCCTGGGCCATTCTTACCATAGCATCGTATACGGCTGTGTCTCCGTGAGGATGATACTTACCTATAACATCTCCAACTATTCTTGCTGATTTTTTTGTCGGGGTGTTTGGTTTAAGCCCCATCTGGTGCATTGAGTATAATATTCTTCTCTGTACAGGTTTCATACCATCTTCTATTGCAGGTATTGCACGTGAGACAATAACGCTCATCGCATAATCAAGGTATGCCTTTTTCATTTCTTCTGATACTTATGTCTGGACAATTCCTTTTTTCAGGTCTTCCTCAACTTTTGGGTCTATGTTTGGTGTCATCTTAAGTTTTATTCATCTTCCTCCCGGGTTTCATCATCATAATCTGCTTTGAGGTATAGTTCATCATCTATGCTTAATATTGCCGTATCCTTTTCCTGTTTTAATCTTGTTAATTCCCTTATCCATTCATTGATGTCTTTTTCAGTCATTGTGAATTCAATTTCTTCAAAATTTTCTTCTTCTGTGTCTTTCTCTTCATTCTGGTCATCTCCGACATCTTCATGCTCTTCTTCCAAATCATCGTCTTCCTCTTCTATCTCTTCATCATCTTCAATATTTTCTTCATCCATATTATCGGTATCTTCATCGTCAATTATTTTAAATTCTATTGTCATCTTTATGCAACCTCCTCTCCTTTTTCATCAAGGTACTTCATGAATTCCTCTTCTGTGAGTTTTTTCTCTTTTACTTCTGAGCCTGTCCATTTGCATTTTTTGCATTCCCACATCTTTCCTGTTGAACTTTCTTCCTCCGAATCCATATTACTAAGTACTATTCCAACCTCGTCACTTCCACATTTTGGACATGTCTTTATTTTGAAAGTTTTTTTGCTATCTTCTTTGGTTGATTCTTTCTGACCATGGGCCTTTGCATATGCCGCTGGTGAATCATATCCTTCAAGGATCCATTCTGGTGTTGATAGTTTTCCTTTTTTTGCCATCTTATTTTTTATTTATCTTTGTTTTATTTATTTTTTCTTTTGTTGGGAAAAAATCCCCAT
>CAZFSJ010000091.1:0-1918 GCA_964521605.1 Candidatus Woesearchaeota archaeon | reverse complement strand
TTATCTTAACTCCCCTTTTCTTTGATTTTTCAAGCACAGGCATCAATGCCTCAAGTTTTCTGTTCAAGCCCTCTGATGTTGTGACAATAGTTACTGTCTTTTCAGCATCTCTAATCATCATATCAAGGTGGTTGTAAAGGTTCTGTCTTCCCTTTACACTTCCGGACAATTCACTTGGCTCAACAAACTTTATTCCCTTTGTAAAAAGTCCATTAAGTTCCTCGAGCACTTCATCATCTTTAAGCGTCTCAAGTCTTTTTGTTCTTTCCTGAGCATATTTAACAAGATTCTTCTTTACTCTCTCAACAACCTCGTCAGGTTTAAGAGCAATGAACTTTATTGGCTTTCCAAGTTTCATAACAATGAAACCTTTTTTCTCAAGGCTTTCAAGAATATCATAGGTTCTTGAACGTGGAACATCAGAAATATTGCTTAATTCTCCTGCAGTTGAAGTTCCCCTTGATAAAAGCGCAGTCCATACCTTCACTTCATAAAGATTCAGGTCAAAAATCTTTCTCAGCCTGCTTAAAAATTCATCCTTGACTATCATTTTCTATGTATCTTGTTATGCTTTTCCCCTTTTAAACTTTGTTATAATAAAAGAGTAAATTTTAGGGATTACTTCTCGGTAGTTATTTTACTACTATCCCTATTATCCCTCTTTTACCTCTTATATTAAATTCTACAGTGTTTTTAAATTTTTCTCTCTCCAGGGTTGCAACAAAATTAAGCTTTTTAGCATTAATTCTTAATTTTATAAAATCCTCATTTCCGGAGACCAATCCCTTTATATCCTCGTCAGAAGCAATGCAGGCTTCAACACTCTGTTTTTTATTAAGACCTAAATTCTTCCTTAATTCCTGAATCTGCCTGGCAATCTCCCTCGCATATCCCTCAGCCTCTAATTCGGGAGTAATTTTTGTATCAAGTTCAACCTTTAATTCTCCTCCTTCTTCTATAAGGATATCTTTTACATTAAGTTGTGTTTTTAATATTTCAATAAATTCCTCCTCTAAATCAAGGTATTTTCCGTATATCTTTGCACTCTGCAGAGGCCATTTTAATCCTATTTGTGCCTTATCACGCTCTGCAAGACCAAGCTCAATTATTTTCATCATCATACCCATGTCTTTCTCAAGCTCTTCATCAATTTTGTTCTTGTCATATTTTGGCCATTCAGAAAGATGCACTGAATTCTTTGAGAAATTCCTGTAAATATATTCTGATATGTAAGGTGCAAATGGAGCGAGCAACAATGAAACTTTTTCAAGTATCTCTCCAAGTATCTCTCCAGTATCTTCCCTGTCTCTGGTGATTTTTATGTATCTCCTTGAGAAATCATTAACTACAAAATTGTTCAGCTTGTCAAATGGCTTGCTAAGTTCATAATTCTCTAAATCCTCTGTAACCCCTTTTATCAGATTATTTAACCTGCTTAATATCCATTTGTCCTCTGCTTTCATTGAACATCTTTTCTTGTCCAGTTGGTTGTAATATGTGTTGCAATTATATAATACATTTAAAAAACCCAGCACATTTTCTCTCATCAAATCATAGGAGAATCTTTTCTGGTTCCCTGCATCTGAAGTGAAGAACTGCAGTCTCACAGCATCAACTCCTGCCTTGTCAATTATCTCTCTTGGTTTTATTATGTTGCCTTTTGATTTTGACATTTTTTCTCCCTTTTCATCAACAATATGTCCCATGCAGATTACATTCTTGTATGCAGGTTTATCAAAAAGTATTGTTGCAAGCACATGCAGAGTATAAAACCATCCTCTTGTCTGATCAATTGCCTCTGCAATATAATCATAGGGGAATCTTCTTTCAAACTCTTCCCTATTCTCAAATGGATAATGAAACTGTGCAAAACTTGCAGAACCTGAATCATACCAGCAGTCAATGACATCCGGCACCC
>CAZFSJ010000090.1:0-2011 GCA_964521605.1 Candidatus Woesearchaeota archaeon | reverse complement strand
AAAAGCATATTCCCCACAAGGATTCGTAGAGGTTTGTTTTCCTGAGTTCTTTGCTGTGTGCATTTCTTGTATTTTTGAATCATATTGTACAGCAGGATCTCCAATTCTCCAACTTCCAAAGGAAATTTCCTTAAGCATCCTATCTGCAGAAAATTTTTTATTTGGCTTCCCATCATTTACATTATAGGTTTGAATTTCCTCTCCATTTTTCAATGCTTCAAAAAATTCATCATCCAGTCTTATGGAGATGTTTGTATTTTGAAGAGAAACAGTAGTATAAGCATCCCCATCCATACCTGTACTGAATCCGTTTTGCATTAGGGTCAAGGCTTTTTTATCCTCATTTACCTTGAACTTTATAAGATCCATTGACTCTGGATGATTATAATCCAATCCAAGAAATCTTGCAGCCCTTCTTGTTTTCCCTCCAGATTTTATTGAACCTGCAATTTTATCATAAATAACTTCAAAACTAATCACTCCTGAGGCTTTTCCACCACCAGATAAATTTTCTCCATTGCTTCTTATTGAACTTCCATTATGCCCATTTCCCGAACCAGAACTGAAAATACCTATCTCATCAATCGACTGCTGTGCAAGACTTTCCAAATCATCTCTTGGACCTCTTATAAAACATGCATGTAATTGGGGATGAATATACTCTCCATTCAAAACTCTTTTTATTTCGCCTGTTTCAGCATCCCTAATATAATTTATTCCAGAACTTCCTTCTACTCCATAAGAATTAAACAAACCAGCATTGAATTGGGTTGGAGAATTAAATGCTCCAATTCCATTTATCTGTAAAAAATATAATTCGTTTCTGAAATTTTCTCTGTCCTCTTCTGTTTTAAAATATCCCAATTTTCCCCCCTCATCTGCGAAAAAATCAGCAACTCTTTTGTTAAGTTGTTTCATGGAAAATTCATATTCCGAACCTATTTTTTCCTTAAGTTTATCTTTCCATTCTTCTTTAGTGGGTTTAAAGAAATATTTATCAGCAATAATTGAAGCGTCAACATCTCCCATCCATTCTGGAATTTCGGCATTCTCCATTTCAAATTTTACCTTGCCAGTGCCAAAATCTCCTATTTTGAGGTGTCTTGTGGTCATCTTAACAGAATCAAAAGGATTATCATAACCCTTAGAAAAATATTTTTCAATTGTCAGACCCTCTTTTTCAGAAGGTTGGTGATATACTCTTCCTATATCAAACCTGTCTAAATACTTCTGTCCTTTTATTTCATAAACTAAAATTTCATCATTCTTAATTGCAAGATCCAATTTCTCCCTATCTAATTTTTCATTATCAAGTAATCTATAAGAATCTCCAACAAGAATATGTCTATTTTTATCATACGAACTTAAATATGAAGGGGAATATTTCTTTGGATCATCACTCATTGGGATGACTTTGTACTTTGGTTCAAATTTTTTTTCCAGACTTTCTTTTTCTTTCACCATTTTTTCACTTCCATTACAAACCTCTCAACTCCTGTTTAAATTCTTTTATGTCTTTGAATTGCCTATATACAGATGCAAACCTTACATAAGCTATATCATCCAGCTTTTTCAGCTTCTTCATTATTATCTCACCTATTACAGAGCTTTTAATCTCCTTTTTTCCTGATTTTCTTATTTGTTCTTCAACTTCATTTATCATTTTTTTTATTTTCTCCTGTGAAACAGGTCTTTTTTCAAAAGCTCTCGCAACACCCAGTTCCAGTTTTTCAGCATCAAATTTTTCTCTTCTTCCGTCTTTTTTTATCACATACAAATCACTTTTCTCTATTTTCTCATATGTGGTAAATCTCTTTTTGCACTTTAGGCATTCTCTTCTTCTCCTTATGCCTTCAGGAGAATCCCTCTTGTTTGTTACCTTTGATTTTGTATGTGCACAGTATGGACAGTTCATATTTCCCTAAACATACAATATATTGTATGATATAACCCCCTTTATTACTACTGGTTGTATTATTACCTTATCCAGAAAAACCACCCCTATTTAAAC
>CAZFSJ010000089.1:0-2099 GCA_964521605.1 Candidatus Woesearchaeota archaeon | reverse complement strand
TCAGGGATTTGACTATTTTGGGAAATATTAATATCAATTTGGGTTGGCATATCCTGCCAGCCATTATGTATGGCAATTATAACAGCTTCATCCATAACATATCTAAGGTAAACCAGAATATAGTGATCTACATATAAACAAACAAACATACCTGAAGTAAGAGCATGGCTTGTTTTTCGCAGATTTATAAGAGAACAGGTTAAATCAAATATTTCTTTCTCACATTTCCAAAAATCAAAGAGAGATTTTGTTTTTCCATGGTACTTTTCATTGTAATATTTATAAACAACTTCTTTGCATAATTTTCCTTTTTTTGATAGTTTTGCAAGCATATCTTTATCATTTTTATCCCAATAATCAGCAATTGCTTTATAGCACTGATAGGCAATGGAATTCCTATAATATACAAGTTGTTTTACCATATCCAAGTCAAAAATAAAACTATATTTGAAGTCATAGGCTGTTGCATACACAAAACCCAGACTAAAGAATACTCCCTTATCAACATCAAGAGTTTTTTCAACAAAAGAATGTTTTTTGGATTTGCTTGTTTCTTTTGGAAATCTCAGCTTTTCTTCTTTCAGTATCTGTTCAAACTTTTTAGCATTTATTGTAGAATGAACTAATACTGGTTTCTTATATTTGGCAATAAATGGTTTTAGAAGTTCCTTTCTTTTACGAAATCTTTCCTGTATTGATATCTCATCTCCTTTTTTGAATTCTTTTCTCATGTTTTTTCTGAGTTTATATCCATCTCCTAACTGTTTTCTTATAATAAGAATATTTTTTTCCGAATTTCTTTTCCATATTCCTTTCTTCTTTTTTAATAGTTGTATTATTTATTAAAATAATAAATACAATTGGAACTATAAATGGTGAAATAGCTCCTAGGAGAATCCCTACCCCGATAAATGTCAATGCCATTCCTAAATAAGTTGGATTTCTTGTAAATTTAAACGGGCCATCTGTTATAAATTTCTTAGGAATTCCATGTGGGTCAAGAGTAGTCTTTTCTTCTCTAAATCTCATTGCTACCCAAACCCAGTTCAGATAAAGACCGAATAAAATAAGAAGAATTCCAATAAGGGTATATGGGAAAAAAATTATCTTCTTTATGGGAAATAAATAATTAATACCAATTTCTGCAAGAATATAAATCCAAAATAAATCTGGAACAGTTGTTTTTGTCATCTCACCACCTTCCCAAAGAATATCTGACCATGTTCATACTCAGAATCAGGATCAATATCCTTAAGAGAACCAATCCTCTTGAATCCTAATCTCTCATAAAACTTTATTGCCTTGTTATCTCCATAATCTCCTGTAGATACATAGACCATCTTAATCCTGTTCTTTTTGCAATAATCAAATAGGTGTTTCATCAGCAAACTTCCTAATCCCTGTCCCTGATGTGCGTTTTTTATAGCCATTTCCTCTACAAAAACTCCCTTTGCAAAGGGAGGATTAAGCAGATGTTTTCCAAAGCAAAGATGCCCTGCATATTGCTTGTTTTTATCATAAATAACAAAGATTTCCTTATTCTTTATCTTCAAATCAAAATATCTTGCCTGCTTGAATGAATTTAGATTGGGAAATGCTTCTTTCTGAGTTGCAATGAAGCCTTTTTTATCTCCTTGTATACTCTCCTGTTATCATTTATTATCTTCAAGGCTTCTTCTACTAACTTAGATTTAGTTTTATTTCCATCTAAAATATATTCTGAATTAGAGATCATCTTTTTCCTATATTTCAAATGCTCTGGGATTACTACCTTTTCAGAATAATCTCTTTCCTGTTCTCCAGCAAAATCAACCCTTCTTTGAATTACTTTTTCAAAAGGCAAGTCAACAAAAATCCTTAAATCAAACATTCTTGAGAAAGATTTATCATAAAAGAGAAGGAAACCTTCAACAATTATTATCTTTTTTGGGTGTATTCTTTTGTCAAAGACTTCAGTCATTTTCTTTGAAGGTATAATTACTGTTTTTCCTTTTTTTAGGTCCTTGATAATCTTTTTGAATTCTTTTAACATCATACTTTTTGGATTCTCCCAACTTGTATATCCTGCAAACTTATATTTTGGCATTTTCAAAAGAAAA
>CAZFSJ010000088.1:0-2168 GCA_964521605.1 Candidatus Woesearchaeota archaeon | reverse complement strand
ATTGTAAGAAAAAATGAAATCATAAATATATTTTGACAACGCAGCAACAACCAAGGTTGATGAAAGAGTTGTAAAGGAGATGCTTCCTTATTTCAGTGAGAATTATGGTAATGCTTCTTCTCAGCATGATATTGGAATAAAGGCAAGGGAAGCTCTTGAAAAAAGCAGAAGGACTATTGCAAAATCAATAAAAGCAGATGCAGATGAGATAATCTTCACTTCAGGAGGAACAGAAGGGAATAATTTTGTGTTGAAAGGATTGTTCTTTTCAAATTATCCTGACAAAGATCATATAATAACAACCAAGATAGAACATGATTCAATACTTAATGTATGCAAATGGCTTGAAACAAGAGGGTGTAAAGTAACTTATCTTGATGTTGATAAGGAAGGATTTGTAAATGCTGAAGATTTGAAAAATGCAATCACAGACAAAACTTTTCTGGTTTCAATAATACATGGCAATAATGAAATTGGGACAATTCAGGATATTGAATCAATAGGGAGAATATGCAGGGAGAAGAAAGTTTTGTTTCATACGGATGCATGCCAGAGTTTTACAAAAGTTCCTCTTGATGTAAAAAAACAGAATATTGACCTTATGACTCTTAACGCTCATAAGATATATGGTCCAAAGGGGGTTGGAGGAATTTATATGAAGAAAGGAATAAAGATAACCCCTCTTGCACATGGAGGAGGTCATGAAAAGAAGTTAAGGAGTGGTACAGAGAATATTCCCGGGATTGTTGGATTTGCAAAAGCAGTGGATGTCGCAAATGATAAAGATGTTAAGAATATGGCAAAGTTAAGGGATATGCTCATAGAAGGATTATTAAAAATAGAAAATGTAAGGTTGAATGGTCCTAATGGAGATAAAAGACTTTGCAATAATGTTAATGTCTCTTTCAATAATATTGAGGGGGAATCAATAGGAGGGTATCTGGAAAATGACGGAATTTATACATCAACAGGAAGCGCATGCATGTCAAACACACTCCAGACAAGTCATGTGCTTAAAGCACTGGGATTAAGTCCCTTGCAGTCAAACAGTTCATTGAGGATATCAATCAGCAAATACACAACTGAAAAGGAGGTTGAGTATTTCCTGGAAAAAATAACTAAAGTTGTCAAAAAGCTCAGGGCAATAAGTCCTGTTGTGGAATGATGAATTAAATTAAAGGAGGATATAAACTAAGATGACAAAAGACAAGTACAAAGAACTTGCATGTGATGTCAAGAATGAAGCTGAATGTGAAGAAGAGCTTGAAGAAGAAGGTTCTGACATGCAGGAAGAAGAGAGCGAATATTACGAAGATGAAGATAAGGGATATTAGATGAGAAAATGAAAATAACAAGAAAAACAAATATGAATGCCTTACTTATGGAAAAGCCTGAACTAGCAGGTATGCTGCTTTCCACCGGAATGGGTTGTGTAGGATGTCCTATGGCAATGATGGAGAGTGTGGAAGATGGATGTAAAGCTCATGGAATGAATGACAAGGAGATTGATGAGTTTATTGAAAGGCTGAATAGGGGGAATAAAAAAGAGAAGAAGAAACCTGGGAAGAAGACAAAGGTTATTGGGAGGAAGAAAAAATGAAACAATGGATGTTCAGGATTGCCATGAGATTATTCAAGCAAAGATTCGTGTATGTGGGAGTTCCTGTTATAATAAAGAATTCAAAAGGAGAAATCCTGCTGGGGCTTAGAGGAAATCTTCCTACCTATCCTCATACCTGGGGGCTTCCAGGAGGCATGGCAGATTATGGTGAAAGTGTTGAAGATACTGTAAAGAGAGAGATAAAAGAAGAATTAGGGGTTAATGTGAAGATTGTTAAGAGAGCAAAAAACTTTTATGAAAATATTCCAAAACAAAGACCGGCATCGCATTCAGTTGACCTTGTGTATTATGCTAAGATAATGGATAATGAAATTCCTAAACCAAAAGATGAAACCCTTGAAGTTAAATGGTTTAAGCCTTCAGAAATAAGAAATATGGAACTTGCGTATTCACATAAAGAGATACTGAAAGGGGAGGGATTGATATAAAATATGAAAAGCATATTATTGGTAGTGGATGCACAGAATTATTTTCTTAATAAAGGCACACTTCCTGTGTTTGAAAGAATAAAGGACCATATAAGTCAAAGAGGGGGAAAGTATGACTT
>CAZFSJ010000087.1:0-2243 GCA_964521605.1 Candidatus Woesearchaeota archaeon | reverse complement strand
AAGATGTTTTTGCATATATTGCAGGTGTTGTTGCTGAAAAGAAAAAAAGTTTTCTTGATGATTTTAAAGAACTTTATGGAGATGATGCAATTAAAACTTTAACTTCTGATGAGATAAGTTATTGGACAACTTTTTATTACTGGGGAGAACAGGCAGGCGTTGCAAAATCTGCATTAAAGAACAGAGAAGAGAATTATATAACTTCCTGGTTGGGATCTGCACCTACAGATATGCATCATAAAGAAGCAGGAATGTACCTTTCAAGACACAGAACTGATTTTGAAGAATATCTTAACGAATTGGGTCTTTTTTCCTATCCTTAATTGTTGAGGAATATTTTTAAATCCATTTCTATTATATTTGTAATGGCAGAGAGAGGTCATTCAATGAGAGTTATCCTGCACTCAGTGATAAGTTTTCTCATGTTTCTTGCGCTTCTAATTATTGTAAATGTGCTTGTTTCATATATACACAATGCCGCCTATGAAAGGTTTGTTCTTTTCATGAACTCTCTTCTTGGACTTTTTATTGTAATTTTTATTGTTGGAATGATAAATGGGATATTCTGGAATCTTGAATTTCCACTTAATCTTCTTGCTCCCCTTTCAGGAGGTTCTTTGGGAGTGCTTATTGTGATGCTCATAAGAAAGATGCTTGAATTCACTCAGGGGATAGTATATTTTGGAGCAATAGACAACCTTCTTTCATATAATATCTATTCTCTTGTGTTCCTTGCAGTGGTTATAATTGGTTACCTTCTTATAATATCTGAGGAGAGAAGGAAATTGGAAGGGTATTCAGGAGGAAGAATTGGAAGGGACGAGAGAATTGATAATCTAAAGAAGAGAATAAATGATAAGGTTGAAAGGACAGATAGGGAATTAAAAAATAATAAAAAGAAGAAAAACAGCAAGAATTCTACATGGGGAGAAGTAGGAGATGAATTTAGAAGCGTACTTCTTAATATTGGAAAGGCGATGAATGGTCTTTTTGAGAAAAAAGACAAGAAAAAGCCCAAAAGGAAAAAATAAATTCCAGCCTTAAAGTTCGAACTCCTCTATGAAACTTATTATTGTTTTGTATCTTTCAAGGAATTCGTATCCTTTTTCAGTCAGAGAGACAGTCTTATCACCTGAAGAGTTGTGTGTTTCTTTTACAAATTCTTTCTCTGTTAATTCTTTGAAATATTCTTTGAACTTTGCAGAAGACACGTTTGATTTTCTCAGAAGGGGGGTTTGTTTTATTGAATTATGATTTTCCTGAATTATTTTCAGCATGTCTTTTATTATCTCTAATCTCCCCCTTTTTTTCATCTTAATTTGTTCCAGATTTTTTAAGAACTTTATAAAGAATTGCCAGAAATATTCCCAGCGATGCAAGATATAATAATATCTCATAGAACCTGAAAAGATCAGGTATGAGTACTTCAATTATATTTAATATCCAGAATACAAACAAGAGCGTGTAAATGACATGAATGTTGCTTTTCTTTTTTTTGTTCTTTGATTGTTTATTTGTTATATACAATCCAAATATTGCAACTGCAAGTATGAACAGACTAACCCCTATAAATACTCCAATTTGTCTGGTTGTTATTATTATGAATGATATCAATATGGATAGTATGTAAAATATTCCAAGGATAAGCGCTGATTTATTATTCCATTTTTTCCACATAAGGCTGTATACAAGGTAAAATACTGCAAGAGTTCCAAATATCATGAAAAGAAAAAGAGTTATTGCACCTACAAATCTTGGACATACGTCAACTATTCTCGATACTCCAAAGTATACCAAAAGTATGTTCATGAAAGACTTGAAGAAATAGGCTATTGCGAAAAACAGGAATGCGTATCTGAAATATTTTATTCCTTTGTAAGAGCTTAATTCATACATCTCTTTTGTTGAATAGTATATCATTAGGCTTGAGATTATTATGACAAAAGCATATATTATCTCAATTCCTGCTCCCTGAAGCATCATAGGTATTGGTCCTTGTCCTTGCATTTTTATTACCTGTTTTTATTATATATGTTTAAATGGTTATTTAAAGATTTTTAAGAGGAGTGGATTTGTGGTCCATCTTTCTTTTAAAAGAAGATTTCCTTTTTTTGCCTATACAGGTGTAAGGAGGTATTAAAATATGAAAAAAATAACAACTGCGGTGCTTGCATTTTCATTGCTTGCTCTACTGGGAGTTGGGATAGTTGCTGCGTTCCCTTTTGGTTTTGGTAATGGTCATG
>CAZFSJ010000086.1:0-2260 GCA_964521605.1 Candidatus Woesearchaeota archaeon | reverse complement strand
TTAAGTATTCCAAGATTAGAAATAAAAACGGTGCATAAAAGGTAATTCTTCCCCTCTTTTGCCTGCACGCTCAAAAGCATCTTCTCTATCTTATTCTTTATCTTCTTATCAAACATCTCTCCCTCAATAAGATTTTCTACTTTCCCAAAATCAAAATCAAGATTGTCTGGTATCCTCTCTGGTTTGAAATTTTCCCCATAATTTTCAATTGGAATAACTTCAATTTTATCATCAACTTTAAACCCATACATCTTGTCTATTGAAGGAGAATAATAATCAATGTTCTGTTTGCTTTCTTTGTCTTTCTTATCAACTATGAAGAATGCAGAACAAAAAAAAGCATCCTTGTGCTCCTTCTTAAAATCCATAAATTCCTTGGACCCAATCAGCTTCTCAAAATAAAACTGGAAATTCATTTTACTTCAAGTATACTCCAATTTATAAGTTTTTACCATATAAATGATTTTAAACATAGATTAGCTTCAAAAAGCATGAAAAAACCTGAAAAAGAAAAGATAGAGGTTGTAAAGATAAGAGGAAAAATTCTCGAAACGGGAAAAAAAGAAAAAGAAAAATGGTTTACAATTGACATAACACCAAAAAGCAGGGATAAAAGAGAAGAATTACAGGAGATAAAAAAAAGATATCAAAAAATTGAAAATGAAGATTATAATGTTTTCACAATACCTTTCCCAAATACAGATATAATCATTACATATCTAAATTGGGAATCAGCCCAAGGGCTTTACGAAGACCCAAAAAACAACCTTCCCTATGAAATAATGGATTTTTACGGGGGGCTTATTTACAGGCAAAGTATGGTTGAAAAAAAGATAGATATATTCAACAAACTTGAAAAACTCGCAATTGAAGAAGGGCTTAGAAAATAAAATTAATCTTCCCTAATTAAACTCTGTTCTCAATCTTACCCTTAACTTCAAGTATAAATTCATCCATGTCTAAAGTTTCAACAACCTTATCTCCTCCCTTCCTGACTGCAACAAGTCCTTCTTTCTCTTCCTTATCTCCCATAACAACGATATAAGGTACTTTCATCTCTTCAGCAGCCTTGACTTTTGCCTGAACTGTCTTCTGGTCAAAATCACTCTCAACCCTGACATTTGGAATGAGCTCTCCCATCCTTGCAATGAATTTCTCGGCATATTTCACATTCCTGTCAGTGAAACTCAACACCCTCACCTGCACAGGAGATAACCAGACAGGAAGTCTGCCATTTTTATTTTCGAGTAATATCCCTATAAATCTTTCAAGCGAACCAAGCAAAGTCCTGTGAAGCATTATGGGTCTTTTCTTAGTATTGTCTTTATCAGTATACTCCAAATCAAATCTTTCAGGCATTGCCATATCCAGTTGTATTGTTCCTGTCTGCCATGTCCTTCCAAGAGAATCCTTGACATGATAATCTATTTTAGGTCCGTAAAAAGCCCCATCCCCCTCATTTATCTTATATTTCATCTTTAATTTCTTCAAAACTCCTTCCAAAGATTTTTCAGCCTTGTCCCATATCTCATCGCTTCCTATCCTTTTTTCGGGCCTTGTGGATAATTCAACATGATCCAAATTAAGACCAAGTTTATCATAGAAATATTTCACAAGCTCAATAATCTTTACAATCTCAGATTCTAGCTGTTCTTCTGTGCAGTAAATATGGGCATCATCCTGAGTAAATTGTATAACCCTAAATAATCCTCCCAAAACCCCAGAAAGTTCCTGCCTATGAACCACCCCCAATTCTCCAACCCTCAGAGGCAAATCTCTATAAGACTTTGGAGAATTTTTGTAAACGAGCATTCCACCAGGGCAATTCATTGGCTTAACAGCAAAAGTTCTTTTTTCATATTCCGTAAGGAATATATTATCCTTGTATTTCTCCCAGTGCCCTGAAATCTGCCAAAGTTTCTTATCCAGAATCTGAGGAGTTTGAATTTCCTGATATCCTGCTTTCCTATGCTCCTCTCTCCAGAAATTAATAAGTTCATTTCTTATAATCAAACCATTATTATGCCAAAAAACCATCCCAGGGGCAACTTCCGAAAAACTGAACAAATCCATCTGCTTTCCTAAAATCCTGTGATCATTATCCTTAAGTTTTGAACTATCCAGTTTTGATTTTGAAATTTCCCTAAGTAGCTGTTTCTCGTCATATTTCTCCTCAACTTCCTTACCTTTCTTTCCTTCTCCTGTTTTTCCAGAACTTTCCTCCAGTCTTATCTCTCTTGACAACTCACTCAAAGGATGT
>CAZFSJ010000085.1:0-2300 GCA_964521605.1 Candidatus Woesearchaeota archaeon | reverse complement strand
TGGATAATTCCTATTATTAGAATTATAGAAACCTCTTCCTGTACCAACCCCTTTTACCATTGAAATATTCATGAAAGGCATATTTAAAAAGTTTTACAGTGGGAAATAAAATAAGGTTTTTTGCATAAAAAGATATTTGAAGATTTCAATAAAATTTTATCGTTTTTTTATTTTATCGACGACAAAAACTCAGAAAGATTTATAAACGGACCTTCCTTTTTTATCATGCAAAAAATAAAAAAGACAACAAAAAAAAGATATTTTTAAAAATGGCAGATAAAAAAGATTATACCGCTGATGACATTAAGGTTTTAGAGGGCTTAGAAGGAGTAAGAAAAAGGCCTGCAATGTATATAGGTTCTACTGGAAAGGAAGGATTGCATCATTTAGTGTATGAGGTAGTGGATAACTCTGTTGATGAGGCGCTTGCGGGCTTCTGTACCAAGATAAAAGTTACTCTTAACAAAGATGGTTCCGTAACCGTAGAAGATGATGGAAGGGGAATACCTGTAGACATGCACCCAACCTATAAAATGCCAGCAGTGCAGGTAGCACTTACAAAACTTCATGCAGGAGGAAAATTTGACAAGAAATCTTATGCTATATCAGGGGGGTTGCATGGAGTTGGAGTATCATGCGTAAATGCTCTCTCAAAAAAACTAATAATTGAAATAAAAAGAGATGGAAAAATTCACGAGCAGGAGTATTCAAGAGGAAATCCAGTCACAAAATTAAAGACTTCTGGAAACACTGAAGATACAGGAACAAAAATAACTTTCTGGCCTGATGAGCAAATATTCTCAACAACAACCTTTGATTTCAAAATACTTGAAACAAGATTCAGAGAAATAACCTTTCTTAATGCAGGATTAAAAATAGAACTAAAAGACGACATAAAAGGAACAAAGCAGGATTTCCTTTCAACAGGAGGATTGATGGAATTTGTTAAATGGATAAACAAATCCAAAGAGGTTCTTCACAAACCAATTTATTTCAAAAGAGAAATGAAAGATGGGGTCGTGGAAATATCCGTGCAATACAATTCCAGCTATCAGGATAACATATTTGGATTTGTAAATACAATAAATACTGTTGAAGGTGGAACACATATTTCAGGATTCAAGACCGCGCTTACAAGAGTTATAAACGATTATGCAAAGAAAAAAGGTCTTCTTAAGAATGATTCTTTCACGGGAGATGATGTGCGTGAAGGATTAACAGCGATAGTAAGCATAAAACTTGCAGACCCACAATTTGAAGGTCAGACAAAAACAAAACTTGGAAATTCAGAAATAAAAGGGTTTGTTGATTCTACAGTTACCTCTGCATTAACAGAATTTTTTGAGGAAAATCCAAGCATTGCAAAGAAAATATCTGATAAAGCTCTAAACTCAGCAAAGGCAAGACTAGCAGCAAAAAAAGCAAAAGACCTTGTAAGAAGAAAGAATGCATTTTCATTAGGGGGTCTTCCGGGAAAACTTGCTGACTGTTCAAACAAAAAGACAGACGAAACTGAACTGTATCTTGTAGAAGGAGAGAGTGCAGGGGGTTCAGCAAAGATGGCGCGTAATAAAGAAACCCAGGCAATACTTCCTCTTAGAGGTAAGATACTCAATGTAGAAAAAGCAAATCCTGCAAAAGTCCTTTCAAGTGAGGAGATAACAAATATGATAACAGTCATAGGGACTGGAATAGGTGAACAATTTGATCTTTCCAGATTAAGATACAGTAAGATAATAATAATGAGTGATGCAGATGTTGACGGGGAGCATATAAAAACACTTCTCCTAACTTTCTTTTTCAGATTCATGCCTCAGCTGATAGAGAATGGAAATATTTTTGCTGCAATGCCTCCTCTTTATAGAATAAGAAAAGGACAGAAGGACAGTTATGTTTATACAGATGAAGAGCTAAAGAAATTTACAGGACAGACAGGAACAGGGGAAGGGGCTGTTACAAGGTTCAAGGGTCTTGGAGAAATGAGTTCAAACCAGCTTTGGGACACAACAATGAATCCAAAGACAAGGAAGGTCAAAAAGATATATATAGAAGACGCTATTGAAGCAGACAGAATATTTTCACTGCTCATGGGTGTTGATGTACAGGCAAGAAAAGATTTCATTCAGGAAAATGCACATGAGGCTAACTTAGATATTTAAAATGGCAAAAAGATTTTGTCCAAAATGCATGTCAGAAGATGTTGGACCGGAAGTGACTACATCAATGGCATTAGGAGCCCCTCAGGAATGGAAATGTAAGAAATGTGGATATCATGGGGATTTTTTCCCAACAAAAGAAAA
>CAZFSJ010000084.1:1147-2336 GCA_964521605.1 Candidatus Woesearchaeota archaeon | reverse complement strand
CGTGGTATTGCCAATGACTTTGCAGGGAGTTCCTCAGGATGAGAGAGAGGAGAAAGCAGAGGAGATTTTGCAGAAGCTTGAATTATATGACAGAAGAGATCATTATCCAAACCAAATCTCTGGAGGACAGCAGCAGAGAGTTGCTATTGCCAGAGCGCTTGCGAATGATCCCGAAGTAATACTCGCTGACGAACCTACTGGAAATCTTGATACAAAAACGGGGATAAAGGTGATGGACTTTCTTACAGATTTGAACAAAGAAGGAAGGACAATAGTGGTTGTCACGCATTCTCCTGAACTTGCAATGAAGTATGCAAACACCATCTATTGGCTTAAAGACGGAAAAATTGAGAAAGTTACGCATAAACATCATAAGAGGTAAAATGAACTACTTCAAATTTGCATACAGAAATCTTAGGAAGTAAGGGATAAGGAGCTATCTTACTCTGCTTGGAATATGTATAGGCATACTTGCTGTTGTATCTTTGATAACTCTTGGAAACGGACTTAAAATGGCTGTAGGTTCACAGTTTGGAGTTGCATCCACAGAAGTGATAAGTGTTCAGGCAAGCGGAGGGGGTTATGGTGCTCCTGGTTCAGGAAGTGTAAATCCTTTAACAACACATGACCTTGATGAGATAAAGAAACTGAGCAGTGTCAAACAGGCAATTGGAAGAGTTATAGTCACAGGAAGTTTGGAATTCAATCGGAAGACTGTTTTTGGATATGCTACAAATGTTCCTAATGGCAAGGACAGAAAATTTCTTTATGATGAACTTGAAGCCAAGCCATTAATTGGACGGCTTCTTAAAGATGGGGATTCTGGGAAAGTTTTTTTGGGTTATAATTTTTATGCTGATAAGGTTGGACTTGGAAAGCCTGTGATTCCAGGGAATAAGGTTACCATAAATGGAAAGAGTTTTGAGGTAATAGGCATAATGGAAAAGAAAGGGAGTTTTATCTTTGACAACCTTGTATTCATGAATGACGCTGACCTTCAGAAGATTTCAGATTATGGAGATAATCTTAATGTGATTGTGGTACTTCCTACAGACCCTAAAAATATAGAAAAGACAAAGACAGATATTGAGAATCTCCTAAGAAGATTAAGAGATGTCAGAAAGGGAGAAGAAGATTTTACTGTATCGACCCCTGAAGCATCTCTTAAACAAGTTAATAGCATACTTGA
>CAZFSJ010000084.1:0-1137 GCA_964521605.1 Candidatus Woesearchaeota archaeon | reverse complement strand
ATATCTATCATTGTGGGTGCAATAGGGATAGTGAATACAATGAGCACTTCTGTTATTGAAAGAAGGAAGGAGATTGGAATAATGAAATCAATCGGTGCAACAAACCAGCAGATATTTCTTCAGTTTTTTGTTGAATCTGGTTTTTTAGGATTGATTGGAGGGGCGATAGGGGTGCTACTTGGTGTTGCAGCAGGATATTTTGGAATAGTAGGAATAAATAATTTCATCAATTCAGATATGGTGCCCCATATAAGTATTCTCTTGGTGTTTTTTGCGTTATTAGGAAGTTTCCTAATTGGAGCAGTTGCGGGAATACTCCCTGCAATGAACGCTGCGAAAGAAAATCCTGTGGAGGCACTGAGAGGATGAAAATAAGAAAGGCAAGAAAGGAAGACTGGGAAGAGTATTATAAGCTTAAGCTTGAAGAATCAAAAGAGTATAAAAAAATTAATATAGATAAGATTAGGATGCCCCCTAAAAAAGATCTTAAAAAAGAATTTGAAGAATTTGTGAGTAGTTCTAAATTAATAACCTTCCTTGTTGAAGCAGATAATAAAACAGTGGCTTATATTAATTGTAAAATCCATAGGAGCTTTTGGACAAAAAGAGGTTATATTGATGATATATTTGTTAAAAAAGAATTTAGAAAAAAGGGTTATGGAACAAGACTGATGAATGAATTTTCTGATTTTCTTAGGAAAAAAAGAATAAAAGAGATAGAATTATCTGTCAATCCAAAAAACCTTTGTGCCATTCATCTCTATAAAGAGTTAGGATTTGGAAAAATAAAATATGTTATGGAGAAAAAACTAAAATGATATCTGAAGAATCTGTAAAATACTCATTAAGGAATCTCAGACAGAGAAAGACGAGAAGCGCATTTACAATCATATCCATATTCATAGGAATAACCACAATATTCATATTTGTCAGTTTTGGGCTTGGGCTTTACAATTATATACAGGAACTTTCGAGCACTTCCTCTGCAGACAAGGTTATTATAATGCCAAAAGGATTTGGGGGGATGGACCCCACTTTTTCATTCACAGAAAATGAGTTGAAAGATATTGAAAGGACATCTGGAGTTTATGAAGCAAGCGGAGTATCTTTTAAGCCAGTTGAAGTTGTGAAGAGCAA
>CAZFSJ010000083.1:1659-2616 GCA_964521605.1 Candidatus Woesearchaeota archaeon | reverse complement strand
TGGATGTCCTCCTCCAAATGCCAAAAAAGAACTTGCTAGAGATTT
The DNA here is from genome assembly GCA_964521605.1 of Candidatus Woesearchaeota archaeon. Lineage (GTDB taxonomy): Archaea > Nanobdellota > Nanobdellia > Pacearchaeales > GW2011-AR1 > MWBV01. The sequence continues at coordinate 2,571 of CAZFSJ010000083.1, read as the reverse complement.
TAAGAAGGAATTTGTTGATACAAAGATGATTGAGAAGAAATATCTTGATTTCCTTGAGAAAGTTATAAACACCTGGAGAGATTATGAACACGAGAAGATAAAAGAAATATCAGGCGCAGAGATTGATAAATTCCTTAAGGATACGGAAGATTTTCTTAAGAGACTTAAGGAATTAAGGAAGCAGATTGACAAGAAAGCACAGGAGCAGACAATAGAAAAGATTTATTCTGATACTATTAATCTGCTTATATCTATATTTGGCAAGAAACCTCAGGCTCAGCTTGTACTCCAGTTTGAAAAGGAATTTGTTAAAAAGGGAAAGATGACACAGCAGCACCTAAGGATACTCAAGAACATAATAAGTGCAAGGACAGAATTTAAGAAAGGAAAGCTTAATGCACACAAAGTTGATGACGCAAGAAAGGAAGCTTCAATACTTTTCAATGACCTTATGGACTTTTCCCAGAGATGTGACCTTGTATCACTTGAAAAAGGTAGGATGAGGCTTAAGTTCAAGAATGGTTCAGGGGAATTGTTCATATATGAAGGAAAAGCATTTTTGATTAAAGATAATAAGGTGTTTAAAATAACAACCAAGCTTGAGGAATCAGATATGGATGAGGTTTCAAGAGCAATGGATTCTCAAAAACAGAAGAAAGAGCTCGAATTTAATCCGAAATTCTTTGATGTTCTTAAGAAAGAGTTTGGGGAGTTTGATGTTGTTTTATAACCGAAATCCTTTTTAACTAGCACTTTATGATTTTTACATGATATACCTTTTTATTCTTGGAAGAAACCCTGAACTTTCAATTGCAGAGATAAGGAGTTATCTTAAACGTACAGGAAACAGCATAATGCATGAGAAGATTAGTTAGATTGTGTTTATTGTTTATGTTTTGAATTCTAATGATG
>CAZFSJ010000083.1:0-1649 GCA_964521605.1 Candidatus Woesearchaeota archaeon | reverse complement strand
CAGGGAGAATGGACTGCTTATGGAACTTGAGAAACCTCTTGATGCAGGGACAGTGGACATTCTTGGAGGAACAATTTCAATAGGAGTTGTTCTGTGTGCTCTTAAAGACATAAACAAAAAGGAATTATACTACGGGACAGACAACAAATTCAATTATGCAATATGGGATTTTTCAGACAGGACAGAAGAAGTATCAAGATATCTTAAGGTAAGATTCAGGTCTGAGAGGCTTAAAGTAACAGAGAAGAAGTTTTCTGGACTTATAAAAACCCAGAATGAAAATATTGTAAAAATCCTTTCTTCACATCTTGTTAATGAGGAGTTTTTTGTCTTTGAAGATCTTTTCGGAAAGATTGTACAAAAATGCAATTACAAAGAACTTGAGAAAAGAGATATGCAAAAGCCAGTCAGAAGGGAAGATCTGAGCATATCCCCAAGACTTGCAAAGATAATGATAAACCTTTCTGAAATAAAAGAAGATGGTACCCTAATGGATGGATTCTGTGGTGTGGGAGTTGTGCTTATGGAGGCACTTAATATGGGAATAAATGTAATAGGAATTGACAAGGATTTTGAGGCGATTGAAGGAGCAAAGAAAAACCTTGAATGGGCCGGATTTCCAAAAAATTCTTACCAACTTATAAATGCCGATTCAAAGAGGGCTGTTTTAGGAGGTGTGGATACTCTTGTGAGTGAACCTGATTTTGGAGAGACACTCAAGAAAACTCCCGGAAAGAAAGAGGGAGAGAAAAAAGTAAAGGAATTTGAAAGTCTTATGATAAATGTTTTGAGCAATCTTAAGAAAAGTGTAAGTGGAAAGATAGTATTCACTTCTCCTCTGATTGATACTGGAAGAGAAAGAGTGGGGTGTGATTTAGAAAGGATATGCAGAAAAACAGGACTTAAGATGGAAGAGGGATTTCCAATACCTGAATTCAGAGAAGGGCAGGTTGTAGGAAGAGAGATAGTTGTGCTTAAGAAATAGGATTAAAAGGGCAACCGAAGAACTTTTAAACTGATTTTATGATATCTAATTAAGAAAATGACAACAGGCAAAGTTATACAATTCAGAAGAGGAAGAAAGACCATTAGTGAGAGGCATTTCCTTATAGAAATAGACGGAGTTTCAAAAAAAGAAGATGCTTTGAAATTTGCAGGAAAGGAAGTGATATGGAAGAGCCCTTCTGGAAAAGAGATAAAAGGAAAAATAATGACGAGCCATGGAAATAAAGGTGTTGTGAGGGCTATTTTTGAGAAAGGCCTTCCTGGACAGGCAATCACAACAAAGGTGGAGATAAAGTAAGATGGCTTCACTCAGGAAAGCAAATGCATATTCAAAGAGGATTGTTGTACCCTTTACGAGGGTTAGCAAGAGAAAGAATAGGTCTTACATAAAGGTTGTTCCTCCTCAGAAGATTGTTAAATTCAGCATGGGTGCGGGTAAAGATTACGAAGCTAATAAATTTCCACACAGGCTTGCACTTATAACAACAGAGAATGTTCAGATAAGACATAATGCTCTTGAAGCATGCAGACAGTACATAAACAAATCTCTTGATAAGGTTCTTGCAGGACAGTATTTTTTCAGAGTAGTGCCTTTTCCACACCATATACAGCGTGAAAATAAAATGCTTACTGGTGCTGGAGCA
>CAZFSJ010000082.1:0-2624 GCA_964521605.1 Candidatus Woesearchaeota archaeon | reverse complement strand
TAGTCTCTAACCAGGGTTATTCCATGTTATAATGTGGGAGCGACTATTGAAGAGACTGTAAAATCCGTATTAAATGCTGGATATAAAAATCTTAAAAAAGTTATTGTGGTTGATGATTGTTCAAAAGATAATTCTTATGAGATAATAAAAGGTCTTGCGAAGAAATATCCAAAAGTCATGGCTGTGCAAACTCCAAAGAACACGGGTAAGGCTGCCGGTTCAAAGAATTATGGTGCAAAGTTTGCAGATACCGAACTCATTGGGTTTTCAGATGGTGACTCATTCATTGATAAAGGTTCTATTGACAAAATGGTTGGTTTTTTTAATGATGAAAATGTGGGAAGTGTTACATGTTCAGTCTTGGTTCACAAACCGCATAATTTTCTGGAGAAACTTCAGTCTGTTGAATATAAGGTTATAAAATTCTCAAGAAAACTTTTAGAGTTTATTGATTCAATATACGTTACTCCCGGGCCTTTGGGAATATTCAGAAAAACCGCTTTTGATAAGATTGGTGGATTTGATGAGAAAAACATGACGGAGGACATTGAGATAACATGGCATCTTCAGGCAGAGGGGTATAAGGTAAAGATGGCCGTACCTGCCAGAGCCTATACTGTTGCACCTTCTAAATTTAAAGTGTGGTTTAAACAAAGAGACAGATGGAATCTTGGAGGTTTACAGACAATAATAAAATACAAAAAAGATTGGTTTAGAAAGGGAATGTTGGGAAATTTTATACTTCCTTTCTTTGTTTTTTCATGGGTGATTGGACTGTTTGGATTGGCTGTATTGATATATAGAATAGTGAAGACAGTCATATTGAGATTTTTTTCAACGACCTATTCTATACAGGCACAGGCAGCTTTATTCAAGTTTCAGGATATAAATCTAACTCCGAATGTACTTGTATTTTTCGGGCTGGCAATGTTCTTTTTGGGGTTGTGGTTCGCAGGTCTTGCGCTTTTTAATCTGAAAGAGAATTATCAAAAAAAGGAGAACTTTTTTGTTATTGGAGTTTATGTGATATTTTACGTGATGGTATATCCGATAATTTTAATAAGTGCCGGATATAAATTTTTAAAAGGAAGCAGAAAGTGGTAGATAATATGTTTAACAATAGGAAAAGAGTATTCTGGGAAGCTTTACTTTTAACTGTGGTGGTATTTATGCTTGGACTTTTGATTGGAGTTGCTTTTGAAGCGTCAAAATCATCCGAGATTACAGGCTATTATGAAGCTTCACAAGTTTCCCTAATGGATATTTTTGGACTGAATTCACTTATAAACTTAAATCCCGGAGACTGTAATGTATTGGAGGAAGCAAACCTTCAGTTCGCTGACAGGGTGTATAAGGAAGCCCTGCTTTTGGAAAAATATGAAGCTGCGGGGAAAGTGACCAAGGAAATAGAAGTAATACACAAGAGGTATGATGTATTGAGAACTTTTCTATGGATAAATAATATAGAGACATTTGAGCAGTGTCCAAGAGATTATTCTACAGTGGTGTATCTTTATAAGTATTCTTCAAAGGACCTTGCACAAAAAGCAAAGCAAAATGTATGGTCAAAGATTCTTTCAGATTTAAAGGAGAAGGAAGGTAACAATATTCTTCTTATTCCTATTGCAGCAGACAGCAATCTTACCTCTCTTGATTCTCTAACTGCCAGGTTTAATATAACGAGTTATCCGGTTGTGGTAATAAATGAGAAGGATGTTATATATGATTTAAGTTCTGTAAGCGAACTTGAGAAATATCTTAATTAATACTTTTAATAATACAAATATTAAAAAAGGGATTATAACTGGATTTTTAATGGCAGAGTGTTATAGATGTGGTGTTTCTGATGAGAGGGAAAGATTATTCAGTGCAATCTCAAATAAAGGGGTTGTAAAGATATGCAGAAATTGTGCAGAGGAAGTAGGTTTGCCCGTTGTTCAACCTGTTGATGTTGAAAAACCCGAAAAGAGCAGAAGCGTTTATGAAAGACTTTCTGATATGGCAAAGCTTGACCCTGAAAAGCACAGGACAATGCTTCTTGAAAAAGCCAGGCAGGATTCTATGAAAAAATATAAACAGGACAGGGAAAAAAGAACTGAAATGACATTAAAAGGAGTTATAGACAGGAATTTTGAGAAGAACAGGCCCCAACCAAGAAATGATCTTGTAAATAATTTTCATTGGTTAATTATGAGAGCAAGGAGATCCAAGAAATTGACTCAAAAACAGCTTGCAGAGGACCTTGGAGAACAGGAATCTGTCATTAGGGATGCTGAAGCTGGAATTATACTGAGCAGTTCAGATGCCCTTGTAAAAAAACTTGAAAGTTATCTTGGAATAAAACTTAGAAAAATTGAAAGTGCTTATTCTCAAGAATCTTCAAATTTTACCAAGCCTGGAATATCTGAAGATCCTGAAAGAAAGGAGATAAGGGAAAGATTTGAGAAAGAAAGAAGGTTTGACAGCAGGACAGCAGAAAACCTGACAATTGCAGATTTACAGGAGATGGACAAGAAGAAACAGGAGGAGGGTTCTTCAAATAAGGGATTCTTTTCTTTTTTAAGAAGGAAAAAGAAAGATAAAGAAGAGGAGATGCCTGAAGAAGAGGAAGATGAGGAAGATAG
>CAZFSJ010000081.1:0-2699 GCA_964521605.1 Candidatus Woesearchaeota archaeon | reverse complement strand
CTGGATTCTTCGTGCCTTACATTTCAAAGAAAGTGAGAATGAAACTCAGGAATATTCCAAAATCCCAACTAAAGACAAAAAAAGTCAAGGCAAGCGTTGCAATATTAGGAGGAGGGGATGTTGTATTCCCAATAATAACCTCTGGGGTGATGCTGAAGCAATTTGGAATAGGACCAGCACTGTTTGTAGTATTTGGCGCAACCCTTGGAATAGGTTATCTTCTGTTTTCTGCGGAAAAAAAGAAATTCTATCCTGCAATGCCTTTTATAACTCTGGGTATACTTCTTGGTCTTCTGGTTGCATTCCTTCTGGGAGTGCTTGTTTTTTAGAAGAGTTATCTTTTTATAGGCTATTTTTAATTGTATTCTATCCTTATTTTTAGAATTATCCTGTTTATTTCCATATTGTAACTACTTATAAATTACATTAAGTAGAAACCTTTATAAACCCCTAAAGAATAGTAACTTTATGGAAAAATTGATTAAGGCAAATGGAGAGAACGATTCAGTCTATCATAAGATATTCGATGAAACTTTCAACAATGCAGATATCCACCAGACTGTAATTGGTGATATAGTTGGTCCAATAGAGGATAAGATGGACAATTCAGTAGATTACCTGGTAGGAAGACTCCCAACTCTTTATAATAAATACAAGGCTGATTATGAAGCCAACAAACAGATGAAGTTGCTTGAAGAGAATAATGCAATTTTTAAAAAGAATATTTCAGAAATGCCTGTTAAATACATTAAAAGAGAGGTTCAAAGGAACTAAAATGAACACAAAACCTATTTTCTCACCTGAATATGAAATCCTTGAAAATGGAGAAGTCTATGAAGACCTTAAATCAAGACAGGAAGCTGTTGAAGCTTATTTTGCAGGAGCAAATGATGAAAAGACAAGATACAAATATATTCTAGATTATTTTGATAAGAACCTTTCTGGAATAACAATGGAAAATGCAGCTTATCTTAGTGATTTAAACAATCTTTTGAGAAATTCTGGAGACGAAGATGATAAAAAATTGAGTAAGAAATTGTCTAATCTTTTAGATTTTGCTCTTAAATCAAAATTAAACAAAATAGAGGATTCAATGAAAAAATCAGGAACAGGCACAGGAATGGGGAGTTCTGCATAAAATGTTAGTTAAACAGGAATTAATAAACAAAATCAAAGATTACTTTGACTTGAATGTCTACGAAACAAAGGTATGGCTTGCTCTTATAGGAAAGGGTTCAGCATCTGCAGGCGAGATTGCAGAGATTTCAGGTGTTCCAAGAAGCAGGACTTATGATGTTCTTGAGACTCTTGAGAAAAAAGGATTTGCAATAGTCAAGTTAGGAAAACCAGTCAAGTATCTTGGTGTTAAACCAAGGATGATACTTGAAAAATTGAGGAACAATGTAAGGACAGAGGCAGAAGAAAGAATACAGAGTCTTTCAAACATAAAAGAGACAGATGAATTTGCTCAGCTTGAGGAACTATACAAGGGAGGAGTAGAGCCAATAAAGAGAGAAGATATATCTGCTGCAATTAAAGGAAGATCCAATATCTCAAATTATCTAAGGGAAATAATAAGAGAAGCGGAGAAAGAAGTTATAATATGTGCAAGCGCACGTGACATACTTTCAAAGGCAAAACTTTTCCAGCAGACTTTTGATGTCCTAAAAAAATCAAACATAAGAATAGTCCTTTGTCTTTCAGGAGAAGACATCCTTCTCAAAAAAGCCGAATCAGAATTTGGAATAAAGATAAAGAAAGTTGACATAAATGCAAAGTTTTTCATAATTGACAGGAATGAGATATTATTCTATTTGTCAAGACCAGACAGCAAAGAAGATTCAGCAATCTGGCTTAATTCTGATTTCTTCTCAGAATATTTTGCTTCTCTTTTTGAACTTGCCATAGGTGAAAAAACAATAAAACCAGAAAAGGCAGAGAAAAAGGAGGGAAAATAAATGACAGCACAAATGACAATTCCATCCCTTGAGAGTTCAGAAAGGATAAGAATTATTCATAAAAGCATACAGAGAGTAATGCTTAATCTTAAATCAAAAATAGTCAACAGCAGCTATATACTTCTTGACGGAAACATAAGAGAAGCATACGGTTACTATACATTTCCGAACATAGGAGCAGTCTTTACAACCTTATCTCTCTCACATGACAATAGGGTGCTTTTCCATGTGAATATTGTTGGATTTGAAAAAGACATAAAGAAATATTTTCTTGTAAGAGAAAATTTAGAAGGATTATTAAACAAAAAGGGTCTTAATAGGATAAAGAGGGAATAAGATGAACGACAAATATCTTTCTAAAGAAGGGATTGGGGAGAAATATTCATCAAAAAAAGACCTTATAGATTCTTTGAAACTATGGGGCATTATTGGAGGAGGGGCATTAGGAGTATGGGGAGCATATGCAAATGACCTTAAAGATGTAGGTATTGGCCTGGGAACAACACTTTTATCTTTTTTTGGAGGAAATTATCTTAAGAAAAGATGTGACGTTAATAAGCAAAAAGCAATTGATTATATGGACTTCTGGAACAAGTCAGATGAGGGAAGGATAATACTTTACAGAGATAGTGAATTTGGGGATAGCAGACCAGTGGATAAACAAATAATAATCTCTGAAGTAGACCCCAAAGTTCCCAATACTGTGGGGTTTATAGAGTATCCAACTTCAAAGAACTCCAG
>CAZFSJ010000080.1:0-2742 GCA_964521605.1 Candidatus Woesearchaeota archaeon | reverse complement strand
GAACTAAAAGGTATAAACCCCCTATAGACTGGTTTCTCCCCCTCACTTTCCTCAAATAATTCAACAACTTTTTTCTCATCATTAACCTTTCCCAAGACTTCATCAGAATCATCTTCAGATGTTATGAATTCAATCCTGAAATTCATCAATTCACCATCTTTAATTTCCATGGAAGGAAAAAAACAAGAAGGTTTTATAAATCTTATTGAGAAAAATAAAAGAATAATCAATTGTTCTTCATGGCAACCCTGTGCCTCATCATTTCCCTATGGTGCCTTCTCTGTCTCTCTTTCTCCGTTGCAAGCATGATTATTGTGAATACAACAAGTGCAAAAAGCAGCAAACATACATAGGTCCAGCTGCTCACAGTTATTCCAAGATATGAAACACTCATAGCAAAAAGGTAATATTAATAGTTTTTATTGATTATTGTGATTGATATCTATTTTCAATAAGAATAATGCTTTTATACTACAAGAGATAAAAAAAATAATGGGAATGGAGATACTCTTAAGTGAGTTTAATAAACTGCCAGTTGAAAAAAGAGCACAGATTGCACTCAAGAATTACTGCAATCCTAAAGAAAATATCATAGAAAATGATGTTGGAACTTTCATGGAACTGGAACCCTTTGCTGATGCATGGGCATATCTTGAGGATAAGGGTTATGCAGAACTTGTTGGGGGAACCCCTAAGTCAAGAGCAGCATACCATGTAACACCAGAAGGCATAGAATTTAAGAACAAAAATCTTTGAATAAACTAATATTTGTATTTCTCATTTATTCCTCTCTCTTCAAACACAGAAATTTCCCCGTTTTCATCATAAATGTTATCACACTGGCAGTATATAGGCAGCTTCCCCTTCCTATCCTTCTTCACCTTTGAAACTTTCTTATCCTCATTCTCTGTCATTATTCTTTTTTTCCATAATAACATTACCCGCTTACTAACGCCCCTAAAAGACACCTATAATTCACAGATCCATTTTTATCCACTTCATAACCAAGAGTTGCCTCAAGAGGAGAATCATTTGAAAAATTCTTAAGCACAATCACCGCATAATCTTCGGTTTTCATGGAAAAATTCACTATTGTAAATTTTCCTTCCCTTTCTCCAGAAGAATATTTCTCAAATATCTCCTTAAGGGAGAGTTCAAGGTCTATGTCTTTTGGAATAATCCTTTTTACAACTTCTGGAAAAGAATGATTATTGTCTACAATATCCTTAAGTATCTCTCTGTAACTCCACTCATTCTTCTTTGCAATCTCAAAATAATTCTCAGCCTGCATGAACAGTAATTATCCTAATTTATATTTAAAGATTATTAGAATCAGTTATATCCTTTGGAATCCTATACTCCTTCCATTTCACTCTTTTATTTTCAATTGCCTCCTTGAGATTTTTCTCCTGGGAGGAAATCTTTGAACTTCCACTCTTCACTTCAACAAAAATAACTTCATCTATCTTTTTGTCATCCATACCCTTAAACACAAGAAAATCCACTGGCTTTCCAATAAACCTGCATTCAGTAGGATTATATTTGAAATCAGGAAGATAGGGCGCCAATTGTTCTGAGAACTGCCCTCCAAGAACAGCACGTGATTTCATTATTGCTTCTTTTCTGTGTTCCGGAAGCTGTTTTTCCCAGTATCTGTCACGCTGAAAAACCCCCGCCTTTTTTCCCGCAACATATGCTATTACAATTCCAATAAGAAAAACAACTATGAAAAGTATTGTTATTATATCCACCATTTTAATCACTTCTTCTTTTCTTCCTTTACAATCCCAATAACCTTCTTACCACCCATATAACTCTGCAAAACCTTGGGTATCTTTATGCTTCCGTCTTTTTGCTGATGATTTTCCATTAATGCAACCATTGCTCTTGATGTTGCTATTGCGGTATTATTAAGAGTGTGTGGAGTTATTCTCTCTCCCTTTATTCTTGTTGATATTCCAAGTTTTCTCGCCTGTGCTTCAGTAAGATTGCTGCAGCTTCCAACTTCAAAGTAATCTTTTTTTCTTGGAGAATACACTTCAATGTCAACCTGTTCATATTTCAAATCTCCCAAATCTCCTGAACATATCTTCAGGACTCTTATTGGAAGCTCAAGTTCCTGAAATATCTCAATTGTTATCTTCTTCATATCTTCAAAAAACTTATCAGAATCCTTTGGTTCACATATAACAATCATCTCAACCTTGTTGAACTGATGAGTCCTGAAAAGCCCTTTTTCATCAATCCCATGACTTCCTATCTCCTTTCTAAAGCACATTGAATAAGAGGTATGTTTTATTGGAAGTTTTTTATAATCAATCTCCTGGTCAACAAATCTTCCTATAAGAGAATGTTCAGAAGTTCCAATAAGTGATTTATCATCATTTCCAATCCTGTAAATCATCACTTCCTGATCATTCAAATCAGTAACCCTGTTTATTATCTCATTCTTTAGCATAAGAGGAGTCTCAATATATCTGAATCCCTTAGACACCATCTTATCAATTGCATACCTTACCATTGCCTGATTCAGAAGCGCCAAATCTCCTTCAAGGTAATAGAATCCGGTTCCCGCAACTCTTCCTGAAGAATCAAAATCAGCAAATCCAAGATTTTCAGCAAGTTCAGCATGTGATTTCACTTCAAAATCAAATTTGCCTGGTTTTCCATAAACCTTTTCAACAACATTCTCGGAATCGTCTTTTCCAAGGGGAACTTTTGAAGAAATAATATTAGGTATTG
>CAZFSJ010000079.1:0-2760 GCA_964521605.1 Candidatus Woesearchaeota archaeon | reverse complement strand
AAAAAAGCACTTAAAGATTCAGTTGAATTAAACGGAGGAGAAGATTAAGATGAGCGGAGAAGATATAGACATAACACCTGAAGTAACTGCTGAATGAATAAAGAAATATCTTGAGCAGGGAAAGAGATTTGATGGAAGAAAACCTGAGGAATACAGAGAACTAATCATAGAAAAAGACGTGTCTAACAAGGCAGAAGGGTCTGTGAGAGTTAAACTTGGAAAGACAGAGGTTATTGTTGGAGTTAAGATGGACACTGCTCAGCCATATCCTGATTCTCCTAATAAAGGGAACCTTATGGTTACTGCCGAATTCCTTCCATTAAGCTCTTCAAGAATAGAATTAGGACCTCCAAAATTTGATTCAATAGAGACTGGAAGGATAATTGATAGAATAATAAGGGAAAGCAAGTTCATTGACCTTGAAAAATTATGCATAAAAGAGGGAGAAAAAGTATGGACAGTCTTCATAGATATTTACACAATAAACGACGATGGAAATATCCTTGATGCAGCAGGAATAGGCGCTGTTGCAGCATTAAAGTCCGCAAAGGTTCCAAAATATGACCTGGAAAATGATAAGGTGGATTATCATGAACGCGAAAAAGACCTTCCTCTTAGGGATATGAACCCTTTCACAATAACAGTTCACAAGATAGGAAGCAATCTGGTTCTTGACCCCACAAGGGAGGAAGAAGACATAAGCCAGGCAAGGATATCAGTAGGAAGTTCAGGCAAGATAATACACTCGCTACAGAAAGGAAATTCAGGTTCTTTCAGTGTTGAAGAGCTAAGAAAAGCATTTGAGATTGTTGAAAAATCCTGGAAAGAATTGTTTAAAAAGGCAGAAGCACAATTAAAGTAAGAGAGAAAAATGGCAACAAATCCACAAACATTTACAAAATACGAACGTGCAAGAATATTGGGCGCAAGGGCGCTTCAGCTTGCAATGAATGCTCCTCTTCTCATTAAAGTAAGTGATGAAGACCTGGTAAAGATTAATTATGATGTTCTTAAAATGGCTGAGATAGAGCTTGATTCTGGTGTATTACCTATATCAATTAAGAAACCTTTCCCTGAAAGAAAAGAAGGGAAATTGAAGAGAGATGCAAGTCCTGCTGTGAGCGACAAAAAAGTTGAGGACAAGGAAGAAACTGAAGAAGAAAAAATAGAGGAAGGCGGAGAGATAATGGAACTTGCAAATCCTGAAGATGAAGATGATTCTGGTGATTCGGGCGATGAAAGAGAAATTGAATAGACAAAACCTTATAAAGAACTAATTTTTTGATAACTTATGGTTGTAATAAGAGAGGTATCAGCCAAAGCAATTCTTGATTCCAGAAAAGAAAAAACAATACTTGTTTCCCTAAAAACTGAATCTGGAAAGACATTTAGTGCATCTTCTCCTTCCGGAAAATCAACGGGAAAACATGAAGTCAAATCTTATAAGAAAAGCCTGGAAGATGACATAAACAAGTTAAATCAGTTTAAGGAGTACTTTCTGGAGGAGATGCTTGATGAGTTTGATGATCTCAAAAGAGTTGAAGATATACTGGACAGGCATGTTGGGGGAAATACCCTTTTTGCCTTTGAATCTGCTGTATTGAAAGCCATTGCAGATGAACAGTCAAAACAGGTATGGGAGATTGTAAATCCTAAACTCAGGGAAGAAAAGACAAAAATTTTCCCCAGGCTGATTGGAAACTGTATAGGAGGGGGAAAACATTCTGACAAAATAAATAAAAAACCGGATTTTCAGGAATTTCTTCTCATACCTGATGAAAAATCTGTTGAAAAATCAGAAGAGGCAAATAAAAAGGCAAAAAAGAAGGCAGAAATACTTTTGGAGAGAAAAGATAAAGAGTTTTCAGGACAGAAAAATGACGAGAATGCCTGGATGACTTCACTCAATGAAAAAGAAGTGTTTGATGTGCTGAAGGAGACAGGAGTGCCAATGGGGATTGATGTGGCATCTTCCGGATTTTACTCAAGAGGAAAATATCATTATGAGAATCCTATGCTGAAGAGAAACAGTGAAGAACAGTTGGGATATATTGCAAATCTTATAAAAAATTATAATCTTTTCTATATAGAAGATGCGTTTGATGAAGAGGATTTTGAGGGTTTTGCAAAACTTCTGAAGAAATTTCCAGACTCACTCATTGTTGGGGATGACCTTACCGTCACAAACTCCAAAAGACTGGATAAAGCAATAAAGATGAAGAGCATAAATGCAATAATTGTAAAGCCAAATCAGTGCGGTTCATTGCTTGAGGTAAAAAGAGTTGTGGGTATGGCAAAGGAGAACAACATAAAGATGATATTTTCACACAGGAGTGGAGAGACAGAGGAAACAATTCTTGCGGATTTGGCATTTGGATTCCAGGCAGAGTTCATGAAGTCTGGAATAACAGGAAAGGAAAGAGAGGCAAAGATAAACAGGCTGATTGAGATTGAAAAAAGTCTGAAGTAAAGGATTAACTTCAAATAACATTGAACTCTAAAAAGCGTTTAAAAATAAATCATGTCTTAAAATGATATGAAAACGGGATTATTTATATTGGCTGCATTATTTAAAGTTGTTCTTACAGCGATACTTCTAATATTGTCTTAAGTATTTTCTCATTATATAAATAATTAAAAACACCAATATTTTTAAAAAAAACATGTCTTTGGAAAAAATCAGTTTCAATGGAAAGGAAATAAGCGTCATAAAAGCAAAAACAATCTATGGGCTTATGAAGTTGGGATTGTATACTCCTG
>CAZFSJ010000078.1:0-2853 GCA_964521605.1 Candidatus Woesearchaeota archaeon | reverse complement strand
AAAAGGTTAAAATGCAGGGCCAGGAAACGTTTCAGATTGCAGGAGATGTTTATGAAGAATCTGCACAAACTGAAATATCTGAAGAAGATATAAAAACGGTGATGGAAAAAACGGGTTGTTCTGAAGAAAAGGCCAAAGAATCGCTTGAAGAGACAGGAGATCTTGCAGAAGCCATACTAAAACTTAGTGAGTAAGAATATGCCACAAAATCTTGAGAAAAAATCAGAAGAAAAGCCAAAAACTCTGAATGAATTCTATAAAAAAGTAAAATATCAGGAAATTAAAAAACCCTCTCTTTATGACCACTTCCTGGCTATAACCCCCGATTTTAAACTTTATCAGAAAAATTTCCAAATTTCTTTCACTCCTTGAAAACAGCAAAAAGTATATAAAGTTCAACATACTGATAAATTACACTTCTAAGGACTTAAGAGAAGGGACAATTATGCAAAACATCAAGATTAGCCAAATTAAACTAAAAGGGGGCTTTATTTAGAATGGACGAGATTATTCAGGAAAAAATAAGTGCAGACCATCTTCTGTATGTTAGTTTGAAATACACAAAAACCTGTGATGTTATAAAAAACCTCATACTCAGATGGAGGAAAATGATTGAGACTGCGATAGAGGAGATTCTAAAGCATGCAAAAAAGAAGAAGAAAATTTCATCAATCTCATCAAATCCTCTTGGAAAAATTGAAGACGTCAAAAAACTTTTCAAAAAAGACAAGAATTTCCTTGAAGTTCTAGAGATGTATGAGATGTTCAGAAAGATTGATGAACTGCGCACAGAGAGAATAGGTGAATTCAGGAAAAACGTTGCACTCAGAATTTTTTATCAGGGAAAAGAGATAAATGTCGACCTTGAAAAGCTCAAAGAATATGCAGATAAGTTAGAAAAGTTTATAAGCACTACAAAGCAATTTCTTCTATCAAAGTAGATAAACTCTCTGACTTGAGTACAAAATGGGCAAAATAATCGTTATAACCTCTGGAAAAGGAGGCGTTGGAAAGACAACAACTGCAATAAACTTAGGTGCTGCCATGAACTATTTTGGAAAAGACGTCCTTATAATTGATGGAAATTTATCAACACCAAATGTGGGAATACATCTTAATTCTCCTGAAGTTCCCATAAACCTAAATCACGTCCTCCTTGGAAAAGCGGACCCAAAAGAAGCGGTTTATGAACATGAATCTGGAATAAAAGTAATGCCCTCTTCGCTTTCAATAAAAGAACTTAAGAGAGTAAAACCAGAAAGAATAAGCAATTACAAAAAAGACTTCAAGAATATTTCAGAATACATAATAGTGGACAGTTCAGCAGGCCTTGGAGATGAGGCAATGGCAGCAATTGAACTTGCTGATGAAATTATAATCATAACAAATCCAGAGATGCCTGCAATAACGGACGCATTAAAGACAATAAAAGTTGCGGAACAAATGAAAAAAACAGTCACAGGAGTGATAATGACAAGGGTGAGAAAAGATAGTATTGAAATGGCTCCTGAAGCAGTAAAAGATATGCTTGAAACTCCCGTATTGGGAATGATTCCAGAGGATATGAATATAAAAAGAGCCCTTAACAAAAAAGATGCAATTGTCCATAGCCATCCAAAATCAGATGCTTCACGAGCATATAAAGAGATTGCAGCAAGATTGGTTCAGGCAGATTACAACTCAAAGAAAGACAGACTTCCATTCTGGAAAAGAATCATGAAAAGAACTTATTAAAGAATCTAACTAACTCTGCACCCATTTTCAATGTCTTTTTCTGGTGTAAGCAAGACAACTTTTGAATGGTCTTCTGATACAGCGGCAAGAAGCATTCCCTGACTTTCTATTCCCTTCATCATTCTTGGCTTAAGATTGACAAAAATAATTATCTTTTTATCTTTCAATTCTTCCTTTGAATAATATTCCTTTATACCCGCGCATATTGTCCTCTCACCAATCTCCTCTCCCACATCAAGAGTCAGTTTATAGAGTTTATCCGCCCCTGCAATATCCTCAACATTCTTTACCTGTGCAACCCTAAAATCAAGTTTTGCCCATTCTGAAAATTCAATTATTCCTTCTGTCATTTTATATCTTCTTAAATAATATCTCTCCTTTTTTAATTTTATTATGCTCAGCAAGAGGTTTTTTTATTTCCTCAAGTTTTATCTTGAATCCAAACCCCTTTGCAATCTTCTCGGAAGTCTCAGGAATAAAGGGCCATAATAGGATGCCAATTGCCTTTATTGAATCCGCAAGCTCATACAGCACTTTTTTATCTTTTGTCTCCCATGGTTTTTTGTTCTGCACATATTCATTGCATGCATCAACAAAACCAAAAATCTCATTCAGAACCTTGTCAAATTCAAACCCCTCAAAAAGTTTTTCTATTTTTTTAGTGTCGAGTTTTTTCAAAAGTTTATTTTCACATTTTTCAATACCGTTTTTCTCAATCAAGGCACTAACCCTTAATACTAAATTTCCCAATTTGTCAGCAAGTTCATTATTATGTCTGTCAATTAATGCTTTCTCTGAAAAATCTCCGTCTTCTCCAAATACAGTATTCCTGAAAAGAAAATATCTTGCGGAATCAACTCCTGCTATAGATATGAGCTCATCAATATTTACAACTTTACCTCGTGATTTAGATATCTTCTCGCTGTCAAAAGTCCACCATCCATGTGCAAACACTTTCTTAGGAAGTTCAATTCCTGCAGCGAGCAACATTGCAGGCCAGTAAACAGTATGGAACCATATAATATCTTTTCCAATCAAATGAACATCTGCTGGCCAGAATTTTTCCTTTCCCTTAACTCTTGTTGCCGAATAATAATTCAACAAAGCATCGAACCAAAC
>CAZFSJ010000077.1:0-2859 GCA_964521605.1 Candidatus Woesearchaeota archaeon | reverse complement strand
GAGATTTTAACAAATGCAGTTAAAGGAATTACTGAATTAGTAACAACTACTGGATTAGTAAATTTGGATTTTGCAGATGTTAAAGCAGTAATGGTTAATGGAGGAGTTTCTTTAATTGGAATGGGTGAAGCAGATAATCAAACTAACAGGGCTGTGGAAGCAGTTGAAAAAGCAATAAACAACCCTCTTCTTGATGTTGATATATCAAATGCAACAGGAGCTTTGGTGAATGTCATAGGGGGGCCCAATATGAGTCTCGATGAATATAAGACAATAATAAGTGCAGTGGGAGACAGATTGAGTCCCGATGCAAAGCTCATAGGGGGTGCTCAGATTGCAGAAGACATGGATAAGTCTCTAAGAGTTCTTCTTATTGTTACAGGAGTTAAATCCTCCCAGATACTTGGAGGAGGAGAATCTCTTGAAAGCCTCAAACATAAGGAGATAGAAGAAGAGTTGGGTATAGATTTCTTTGAAGACTGACTTAATTGAATAATTTTAAAAACTCATGATTTCTGGTAGTATTATGCTGGAAAAGACAAAATCATTTTTATTGAAATGCAGAAGAGTATGGCAGGTTCTTAAAAAACCAAGTAAAAAAGAGTTTGAGCTCACTGCAAAAGTATCTGCAATAGGCATTGCTCTTCTTGGACTTTTAGGATTCATAATAGCAATAATAATAAGCATTTTTGGGAATAACAGCCTTGCAACAATTTCATGAATCTCCCTCGGTTTTGGGCAACATTTATAATATATATTTTCCCTTGTAGGCTATAGCAAAATTTAAGATGAAAGGAGGTGAAAGTGAATAAAACATTTTTGTATCTATTTGTGTTTTTATTGGCAATATCATTAGTTTTTGCAGCATCCGATGATGCAGGAGCAAAACCTTCTGATACAGGAGCTTCAAACGTTTCAGGAAATGCCGACGCAGGAATTGCAAATGGTTCAGGAAATGAGCATCAGGTGACTACCACAGCAATGAATCAGGGCCAGGAGACAAAACTTCAGGTTCAGACAAATTCTAAATTTGGAACCACTCTGATGGCAGGAAATTCAGAAGCAAAGACCAAGATGAATCTCACTCAGAGTCAGGACGGGAAAATTTATGCCCATCTTTCAAATGGGATGAATGCTGAGATAAAGGTCATGCCAGACACTGCTTCCCAAAAGGCACTTGATGTTTTGGGTGCAAAATGCCAGGATACAGGCTGCAATATTGAACTTAAAGAAGTAGGAAAAGGCAACCAGTCACAGGTCGCTTATCAGGTCCAGGCAGAAAAGCAGGTAAAATTTCTCGGACTTTTCAAGGCACAGATGAGAGTTGAGGCAGATGTGAACGCAGAAACAGGTGAAGTCATAAAAACAAGACATTCCTGGTGGAGATTCCTTGCCAAGAAAAATCTTGAAAAGTAATTTTTTTATTTTTTATTTTTTTTGAAATATCTCCTAAAGAACAGCAATTATTATATATTTTATCAGAAACTTTTTGTGATGGTAAAACTTAATATAAATCAGGAGTATTCTTTAAAAATTGGAGAGGCAGAACCAACAGATTCTTTTTATCTTGGAATAAAGAGACATAGAGGAGGAATCAATAAGCATGTATTTCTTATTTATGGCCTTTCTAACAGAAGTTATATGTCTCCAAGATTTTATCTTGGAAGCCCAAAGAGAACAACATTTAAAGAGGGAATAGTTAATATTAAACGACCAATTTTCAGGAAAATAAATTCCCTTGAAGAAAGATTACTTGTCACATTAATTGATAAATTAAAAGAGCAATATGAGGAATCTAAAAAAAATCAATAATTTTATAAACCCCTGATTTTATAAATCCATATCTACTTCTTAGATATTAGGAGGTAGTTGGAACAAAATAAGATAAAAAGATAAAATGATTTTCATAATAAAAGTAACAACGAATAAAGAAGAACGTGCCGTCGATATGATATCAGACCGTGCAAAGAAGAAGAACCTTAATGTATATTCTGTACTAAGACCTCATGGTCTTAGAGGATACATCTTTCTTGAATCAGAAGACAGAGAATCTGCTGAAGAGGCAGTCTTTAATCTTCCATATGTAAAAGGAATAATTGGAAAGACAATAGAATATTCGGAGATTCAGGGAATGGTCCAGCCTACAATAGAGAGCGTCTCAATAAAAGAAGGAGACATCGTGGAAATGATTGGTTCAACGCTTAAAGGTGAAAAAGCAAAAGTTTTAAGAATAGACAAACAAAAGGAAGAAGTTGTTGTGAGCCTTTTTGGAGCAGTTGTTCCGCTTCCGGTTACAGTAAAGGTTGACAATGTTAAAGTTATAAGACGTGAGGAGGAAGAAAATGCAGATTAAACTTTTGGCAGAAGGAGGGGCAATGAAGCCCGGACCTGCTCTTAGCCAGAAACTCGGACCTGCAGGAATTCCAATAAATCAGGTCATACAAAAGGTCAATGAAGCAACTTCAGATTTCCCCGGACTTAAAGTTCCCGTTGAACTTGACGTTGATACTAAGACAAAAAAATTCGAGGTTAAGATATTCTCTCCACCTGTTTCAGAACTTCTCAAGAAAGAACTTAAAATACAGAAAGGTTCAGGAGCCCAGCTGAAGAACCAGGTTGCAAATGCTTCAATAGAACAGGTCATCTCCGTAGCTAGAACTAAGATGCAGAATCTCCTTTGTAAGGACCTTAAATCTTCAGTAAAGACAGTTTTAGGAACTTGCGTAAGTCTGGGAGTTCTTGTGGAGAGCAAACCAGCAAAGGAAGTTGAGATTGATATTGATTCAGGAAAATACGATAAAGAGATATCTGCAGTTAAGACAGAAACTTCACCTGAAAAGAGACAGGAACTTGATGATT
>CAZFSJ010000076.1:0-2887 GCA_964521605.1 Candidatus Woesearchaeota archaeon | reverse complement strand
TAGACTTCTAAACAAAAACAACACTCCAGTGACTCTTGATCAATCAATGGAAATAAGTGGTATAATAGGAGAATATTTTCCTGAGACAGACACACAAAAGATGACTGGAAGCATAAGAAAAACTTATGGGATTAATGGACACGCATTCCATGTGTATTATAAACCATCTGAAAGCAGGATAATCTTCCCAAGTAAGTATGAGGGAGATATCAAAAAGAGATTAAACACCCTAGATAAATTGAAATTTGAGGATATGAAATGCCAATAAAAAACAAACTCAAAAAATCAAAACTTGCAGTCCAGGGAAGGAAAACAAAGTGGGCACCAATATGGGCTGTCCTCAAGAAGTACGGAACTGGAAAGAGAGTGCATCCTTCAATCATGACAAAACAAAAGCGTTCATGGAGAAGAACAAAACTTCATGTTAAACCATACAAGAGGAGGAAGTCACACCTAGGATAAAATGGAAGGAAAGAGAGATTATAAGCATAAGATTTTCTACAGTGGATTAGATAAGAGCAAAGACGCAGATGTCCAAAAGAACTTAGAAGAATATCGTAATTTTATCAAGGGGATAGATACAACAGATGCTTCTGAAGAGAACCAAAAAGACCCTAATCCAGGGATATTTAGGTTATATGGCAAACCTGATTTTGATTATTTTGATAACGTTTTTCTAAAAGAGCACAATTGGGAAGTAGATCACATACTTACAGGAGACCATGAAAAAGTTCTTAAGAAATATTCTGGATTTAAAGAATATAAAGCAACTGTTAATTATAAAGGTCCGCAGGGACGTACAATTATGCATAGAAACAAACAGACTGATATTCATAAAGTGATTATACATCCAAATAAATTAGAAAACCATTATGAGACTATACAGTTAATAAAATCTATGTTTGAACTTGGTTTGGGTTATCCATTATATAATAATAATGATCTGCCTGAAGGATTAAAAATCAGATTAGAAAAAATAAAAGAATCAAAACTAGTTGATAAACTTAAACAAAACAAAAATTAAAATGGCAAAAAAAGAAAAAAAACAGGAAAAGAAGGAAGAAGTAGAGTATGTTATTCCACTCAGAGAGAAAAGCAGGCCTGTTCCAAGATATAGAAAGACTCCAAAGGCAATAAAAACAATAAAAGAATTCATTGCAAAACATATGAAAATTCAGAACAGGGACTTAAACAAGGTGAAAATAGACAAGGATCTTAATCAGTACATCTGGGCAAAGGGAATAAGAAAACACCCCCATAAGATAAAAGTAAAGGTGATAAAAGAAGGGGAAAATATGAAAGTAGAACTTGTGGATTATCCTAATAATCTTAAATTCAAGAAGTTAAGAGAAGAAAAGAAAGTAAAAGAAGCTCTTGAAGCAATTGAAGGCAAAAAATCAATGATGCAGAAGGCAAAAGAAAGTCTTCAGAAACCTGCTGGAAAAACAGGCGATGAAAAAGCTGAAGAAGAGAAAAAGGAAGAAGCTGCTGAAAAGGAAAAGACAAGCGCAGAGGCAACACAGGAATTTGAAAAGACCCAGGCAAAACAATCAAAGCACCAGACTCAAAAACCTGCAAAGGCAACAAAACCCTTCAGACAGGCTTTGCAGAAGTAAATAATTTCTTAAAAAAGAGATGGTAAGAATAAATCTCATAAATCCCAAATTTCTTGCAGACCAGCATCTCATTGCAGAATACAATGAAATCCTTATGTTGTTTGGGTATGTAAAGAAACATCCCCATACTCATTTTAATTCAATACCAAAAAGTTACAGGCTTGGGCAGGGACATATAATCTTCTTCAAGGATAAATTAAAGTACCTTGAAAAGAGATTTGAACTTATAAAAAAGGAGATGAAGAAGAGGGGATTCAAGGGGGAAGTCAAAATAAACTTAAACAGATTTGATAAAAAACTAATTAAGGATTGGAAGCCAAGAAAAGAAGATAAAAAGATAATAAAGAAAAGACTTGCCATGAAAATAAATTTAAAACCTGATTATTACAGATATTACAGAGAGAGAAAATCAAAAAACTTTCTCATAAGGATGATAAAAGATGCTGAGTGAAATTAAAAAAGATATTGAAAAGGAGAAAAATCCTGAACAGGCAAAGAATCTCCAGAGATTCTTCAAAACGGGAAAGGGGCAATATGGGGAGGGAGATATTTTTCTTGGTATAAAAGTTCCAATCCAGAGAAGCATTGTTAAGAAACACTGGAAAACCGCAACCATGAAAGATATTCAGGAGCTGTTGGACAGTAAAATCCATGAAGAAAGGCTCATTGCATTGCTAATTCTTGTTGAAATGTATAAGAAAGCAAAGAATGATACTCTGAAAAAAAGAGAAATATTTGAATTTTATCTTAAAAACACTCAAAATGTGAATAACTGGGATTTGGTAGATTTAAGTGCTCCTAATATTGTTGGAGATTTCTCAAGCATTGATGGAACAGAGGTCATAAGATTTCTTGCAAAATCAAAAAATCTCTGGGAAAGGAGAATTGCAATGGTATCAACTGCTGCATTCATAAGAAAAAGGAATTTTGGGGAAACTCTGGCAATTGCGGATATGCTTATAAATGATGAGCATGATTTGATACACAAAGCAGTCGGATGGATGCTGAGAGAAGTTGGAAAAAAGAATGTGGAAGTGCTGGAAATATTCCTCAGGGAAAGATACAAGACAATGCCCAGAACAATGTTGAGGTATGCAATTGAAAAGTTTCCAGAAGAAACAAGGAAAAAATACCTAAAAGGGGAAATATAACCTTTACAAAATATATTTCATATAATATATTATACAAAATATATATTAAAGTATATAATTAATCTTTTAAAGAAATAGTTTTTATTTATTTTATTTATATTTAATAAATAATGAATAAAA
>CAZFSJ010000075.1:0-3269 GCA_964521605.1 Candidatus Woesearchaeota archaeon | reverse complement strand
AACCGGGCCTGCTATATCTTCGGGTTTTCCCACCCGTTTTATAAGGAATTTTGTCATCATGCCTTCAAGAACTTTTTTATCTCCTGTAAACCCTGTCGTCATTTTTGTGTCTATAAGTCCCGGATGTATTGAATTGACTCTTATTCCTAAAGGTCCTGCTTCTGCCGCAAGTGCTTTTGTGAACAATCTTATAGCTCCCTTGCTTGCACAATACGCTGCTCCTCCTGCTGACCCTTCAATGCCTGCAACGGAGGAGATATTTATTATTGAAGAACCTTTTTTCATATATTTGAGTGCCATTTGGCTGCATAAAAATGTTCCTTTCGCATTTATGCTCATTGTCTTGTCCCAGGTCTCTTCTGACATATTGGAGACATTTCCTGGAAGATAGACTCCTGCATTGTTTACAAGTATGTCAAGTTTTCTGAAAGTTTTTATTGTCTTTTCTATCAAATTTTTAACATCATCTTTTCTAGATATATCTGTTTTTACATAGAAAGATTTTCTTTTTAGTTTTGTAATTTCTTTTATTGTTCCTTCCTCAGGTATTATGTCTGAGACAACAACATCTGCTCCTGCCCTCGCAAGTTCAATTGCAATTCCTCGTCCAATACCTCTTGCTGCACCCGTAACAATTGCAACTTTGCCAGTTAAATCAAATGAACTCATTTTCCCTCTTTTTATGTATTAATCAGTGGCTTTTTATTTAAATAATTTTGTATTAATATTCAATGGAAGTTTTCCTTTTACACAGAGTTAAAGGATATATCATAAACTATTTAAAACATATTTCATTTTTTTAAATCATGAAAGAGGTGAAAAGGCCCTGGGGAATTTTTAAACAATTTGTTCTTAATAAAAAATGTACCGTGAAAATACTTGAAGTGAGACCTCATCAGGAAATAAGCCTTCAGAAGCATAAAAAGAGAAAGGAAAGCTGGTATTTTCTTACTTCTGGAAAGGTTCAGATAGGGGATAAAAAGAAGAGAGTCAGAGAGGGAGAGATGATTGAAATTGGAAAGAATGTTTCCCATAGAATATTTGCAGATAAAAAACCAGTCAAAGTCTTGGAAATATGCTTTGGGGATTTTGATGAGAAGGACGAAATAAGACTGGAAGACAAATATAATAGGAGGTGATGAATAAAAATAATATAAAATGGCAAAAGTAATTGCAATTGATTTGGGGGGAACGAACCTTAGAGTATCACTGGTAGTGAATAATAAAGTTGTGAAATATGTAAAAGAGAGCACCCCAAAGACAAAGAATGAACTTGAAGAGCTTATGATTAAGATTATTGATTCTTTGATGGAGAAGGATGTGAAAGGCATTGGGATTTCAAGCGCAGGCCCTCTGAAGGATGGAATAATAAAAAATCCTCCGAATCTTCCCTTGAAGAATTATCCTCTTAAGAAAATATTGCAGAATAAATTTCACAAGCATGTTGAGCTTTTCAATGATGCTAATTGTGTTGCTCTTGCTGAAAGCAAGTTGGGTGTTAAAAAGAAAAATTTCATAATACTTACTCTTGGGACTGGGGTTGGAGGAGGGATAATAGCAAACGGAGAATTATACAGAGGAAATGGTTTTGGAGGAGAAATGGGACATATAGTTCTTGATAATGGAAGGTACTTTGAAAATCTCGTTGGATGGAAGAATATAAGAAAAATCACCAAAAGTGCTTTTGGAAAGGAACTTTTGATAGGAGATTTGCTCAGGATGAATGATAGAAAGGCAAAGAAGATACTTGATGAACTTACAATGCACCTTGGACAAGGTATTGGAAGTTTGATAAATGTCTTTGACCCTGAAGTTGTTGTTTTAGCTGGAGGAGTCAGAGAGACAGGCAGCAAATTTTTGAACATGATAAAGAAAGAGGCAAAAAAATATTCTGTTCTTCCAAAAGAAACACCTATTCAATGGAGTAAACTTGACCACCCAGGGACTTTGGGGGCAAGTCTTTTGATAAAATGAAATCAAAAAAACTTATGGCTCCTGTGAGGATTGATTTTGGAGGAGGAAGCACAGATATTTCTCCCTTTAAGGATAAATATGGTGGATGTGTTCTTAATGCAACAATAAACAGGTATGTTGTGGGAGAATTGTTTGTAAGCAATAAAAAGACTCATCTTGAATATACCGGAGACATTCCAACTTCTTCCGGTCTCGGGACTTCAGGAGTTATGAATCTTGTCTGGTTGAGTTTAATATCCCAAAAAATTGATAAATTGGATGATAAGAAAAGAAAAAAACTGGCTGAAACTGTTTATGGACTTGAGCAGGCAATGGGCCTTATTGGAGGGAAGCAGGACCAGTATGCCGCAGCATATGGTGGAATAAATTTTATGACTTTTAATAAGGATGAAGTTAGAGTTGAGAGATTAAATTTAAGTAAAAAATTTATCAGGGAGTTGGAAGACAGGATGGTTTTAGTTTACACTGGAAAGCCTCATTTTTCAGGGAACACTAATGGGGCAATAATAGATTCTTTAAAAAAAGGAAAAAATAATGAGAATCTCCTTAGAATAAAGAGGATTGCAATTGGAATGAAGAATGCTCTTCTTAAAGAAGATATTCAGAGATTTGCTGAACTAATGAATGAGGAGACAAGCGAAAGAAAGAAACTCCATAAAAGCATAATTCCCAAAAACATACAAAGAATAATTGAGGAAGGCATGAAAAATGGAGCCATCTCTGCAAAAGTATGTGGTTCAGGGGGTGGAGGAAGCATACTTTTCCTGGGAAACAAGAATCAGCTTAAAAAAAGATTTGGAAGCAAGGTAATTGATTTTAAGTTTGATTTTGAAGGATTGAGAATTTTCTAATTTAATTTATTCCTATAGGATAAAAATATTGGGTATTTTACTTTGGAATATTCTAAGGATTATATAATTGTTTTCTCTTTTTTTATCTCTTCAAGCATAAGCCTTGAGATAAGGTATTCTATTGTGGATTCTGCTCCCTGATTAAGATTTATGCAATTCTTTGAAAGCCCATCATGGCATCCTCCTGTAACATCGTTGTATATCATCTGTTTAAGATGATTCTTTCCAAGAAACCAGTTGAAAGCAAGCACCGCATTATCATAGTATTCAGTTTTTCCGGTTATTGAATAGGCTACAAGGTATGTCTGAACCATTGAAGATGCGTCTATTGGTTGCTGGTCAAAAAAGGACCTTGTTCCGTGTCTGTTATACCATCCGTTTTGCCCAATGGGGGATAGTTCTCCTTTGAAAAACACTATGTTCGTTAGGAATTGAAGGGTCTTT
>CAZFSJ010000074.1:0-3273 GCA_964521605.1 Candidatus Woesearchaeota archaeon | reverse complement strand
AGTATTTACCTTATGAAGAGAGAAGAAAGAGAAAAGAAAGAAAGAAAAGAAAAAAACCAAAGCTTCATTGAAAAAACCATACTTGATGCAGGTTCTTTGCTTAAAGACAGCGAATGGGGAGTATATATAGTAACTGTTAAAAACCCTGAATATGCACCCTCAATAGAAGACAAGATGCTTTCTGATATTATAAATGGTATAGAAAGTAAATATCAATGCGAATTCATTTCCATTGGAGGTCTTGAAAACAACACTCCCTTCCAGAAAAAGAGTTACATGTTAGCCTTCAGGAGATAAAATCTCCCCCAAATATCCAGAAATATCTCATGTAATCAGGTACTTCCCTTGCATTTTTTATCTCAAGTGAGGAGAAATTGTCTGCATCCTGCTTTTCAATATCCTCCGCAAGAGATTTATAGATAAATGCTCTTAGAAAATCTTTCTCTCCTGCATCAGAAAGCTTAAGATGATTCAGCCTTTTGACATTTAGGCATTTAGATCTTCTTTCAAGATTCTCTCCCCCCTCATCAGGAACATAAAACATAGCTTCAGCATGCCCTTCTTTCTTAAAACAAGCCCTCTCTTTTATGGTAGAGTCTCCAAATTTAATTATCATTGGATAATATATTCCTTCCATTAATCTGACTTGGTAATAAGTAGTTGGGGTTATTTTCATATCTCCCATTAAAAAAAATTCAATCCGCCATATTTAAAGATTGTTATAAAAATAAGAAAATATGGGCGCGGCAGGAATCGAACCTGCAAATGACGGTCTGGAGCCGTCCAGTTTACCACTAGCCTACGCACCCAATATACATCCTAGAAACACTTCATTTTTTAATCTTTCCATGACAGAGAAGAATATAAATATTTAAATACAAAAAGAAAGATAATCCTATATGGCTAATCACATCTATAATGTTCTAAAAGAGATTCCTCCAAAAAAAGATGACGAAAAACCAAAATACGAAAAGTTAAGTTTTACACAGCTCAATTCAATTCTTGCATCGGCATACAATAATCCTCCACAGACTCCCGCAATTGATGAAGGTGATAAGAGTAGACTTTATGAAAAATGGGGAGATAAATATCATGTAAGGGATACAAATGAAGGAGCAACTATTGATGGAGAAGTGTCAAGTAAACTAATCAAAAAAATAGAAGACCATAATCTAAAGGTAGTATTAGTAAGGTAAATTCTATTTTATCCTTTTTATCTCTTCTATCTCATCCTGAGATATTGCACATCCCTTTGCCTTTGTTGCATAAAGGAGAGCATCAAGTATTGTTATCCCGTCCTTTATTTCAACCAGCCCCTTTTTCCATGCAACATACATAAGTTCTGCAGACCTTATTATTCTAAAATCACTGAAATAATCAAAATCTTTCTTAACTCTAAGTATTTTTGTGTGAAGTTTTCTCTCAAGCAAATTCTTAAGGTTCTCTGGTTTTTCCACCAGCATCCTTGTGGTCCTTTCATCTATTGCAATAACACTTTCGATACCTTTTTCAGAAAGAATCTTACTGAGTGCAAGGCACGAGGCTTCTCCAAGATGCAAGATTTTTATCTCATCCCTTTGGCCTCTGAAAAGAGAATTTGCCCTATCCATTATTTCCCTTGCTTTTTTCTCTATCTTCTCATTGCTTACGTCAAAATACTCTGCAAGTTCAAGAACGTTCTCATCAAGAAGCTTCTTTGTCTTAAGTGCTTCAAGTTCAAAGTTCTTTATTGTAAGTGGTTTATCAATGACCTCTGCCTTCACCTGCTCTGTTATAAGAAAACTTCCGTCAAAGATATCTCTTAGTCTTCTTAACTCTCCTGTAAGCCCATTCATTGAAAGAGTTATAAGAGTTCCTGCATCAAATATTATCGCCTTTGTAAGTTGCTTTCCCATTTTTTATTCCCTTAAATCCCTATAGTCTGGTTTAGTTTTGAGTATCTTGGTTATATATGCAAGCGACATTCCCATTATTATTAATGACAATACAAATGCAGGCCAGGATTCCGCCATAAACGTGCTGACTCCAAGACCAACCCCTCCCAAAAGATTGATAAGATGATAAAGCACATAATTTTTTTTGAGCTTTTTCATTGATAAAAATACATATCCTATAATTAGAAGTGCAATTCCTGTCCATCCAAACAGCGAATAAATGTCAAAAACCATCCCTGTCATTTTACCCCTATTCAAATAAAGACATTGCAAGTTTAATTCGTGATTTTGTATCTTTAGTTTGGTTCTCTGGAACATCTGGTATTCCTGTACGTCCAGCATATTCCGCAAGTTCATACTGGCTTATTCCCAAAAGGTTTGCCGTATGTTCCATTGAGATTCCATGTTCATATATTCTTGAAGCCTTGCTTATATCAGCACCCCTAAAAACTTCCTTAACATATTTCTTAAGCTTTCCAGAAATATTCTCAATGCTTCCCCTTATTTTTCTGAAATCTTCCCTGAACATTGCATAATCCTTCCTCTCAATATCATTTATTGATTTGTCAAGATATAGATGAACATTACCATAAAATTTTTTCCATCCCGGAAGCTGTCTGTAATCCATTCTTTCAACTATCTTGCTGAGAGAATACACCATCACTGCAACAGCAATATTATCGGGATCCTGTGAAAGCGAAGCGGTGTTTATGGTCTGGTTGCTCAGTCCACGCAGATTAAAAGAATCATTCTTTTCAAGTGCAGCGCGTGTCTCTCTCAATATCCTAAGAACATTATCCGCCTCTTGCATAGAATCTGAAAGAAAAAAGATTATTTAAAGGTTAATATCCTAAATCAATATATGACAAAACAAGTCCTTTTAGACACAAATTTCATAATGACCTGCATAAAACAGAAGATTGATTTTTTTGAAGAACTTCCAATGCGGGGTCTTCATATAATAATTCCAGAAGAAGTCATAGCAGAGCTTGTAAAATTAAAGCAGAATTCAGCAATTAAACTTCTTGATACAGAAAAAGATAATTTCAAACAAATATCTCTGACAGGAAAGAACGTTGACAATGCAATAATCAATTATGCAAGACTTCACAAAAGTTTGATAATTGCAACATTAGACAGAGGCATAAGGATAAAGATAAAGAACAAAAAGATTAATATAAAAAACAGAAAAACTCTTGAGATTGTCTAGGAAAAACCCCTACATAAGCTTTTTAAAGCGTTTTTTACTCTAGTTTTCATATAAAATGTTTTACCTAACTGAAGTTGAAGATTATGTAAGAGTTGAGCCGAAATTGTTCGGACTTCCTACTGTGGAAGC
>CAZFSJ010000073.1:0-3350 GCA_964521605.1 Candidatus Woesearchaeota archaeon | reverse complement strand
TCAAATTTAACCTTGGTTTCTTCCTGTGTGATTTCCTCGGAGGCAATTTGAAATCACCTTTCCCAGCTTTGAGGAAGTTCAAATTTAACCTTGGTTTCTTCCTGTGTGATTTCCTCGGAGGCAATTTGAAATCACCTTTCCCAGCTTTGAGGAAGTTCAAATTTAACCTTGGTTTCTTCCTGTGTGATTTCCTCGGAGGCAATTTGAAATCACCTTTCCCAGCTTTGAGGAAGTTCAAAAGAAACCAGAGGGTTTCTTTTATTTCCAATCGTGTGGAGTACCATTGTCCCATTACGGCATGGATGTGCTTAATCTTATTCAATTTTAAATCTTTTTAATTACAAATAAACTCCCCAAACCCAAACTTTATTAACCCCGACTAGACTCATTTTATAATGCTGGAAAAGTTAGGAGAGGCAATAAGGAAAGCACGTGATAAGATAGCTAATGCCATATTTCTTGACAAAAATCTT
Organism: Candidatus Woesearchaeota archaeon; assembly: GCA_964521605.1. Classification (GTDB taxonomy): domain Archaea; phylum Nanobdellota; class Nanobdellia; order Pacearchaeales; family GW2011-AR1; genus MWBV01. Next base: position 2,877 of record CAZFSJ010000073.1, on the reverse strand, counting down.
GTGGATAATGTCGTAAGGGAGCTTCAAAGAGCATTGATTGAGGCAGATGTTAATATTCTGCTTGTCAAAGATATTTCTGACAAAATAAAGAAAGCTGCACTTGATGAAAGAATAAAGGAAATAGACAAAAAAGAGCACATAATAAAATTACTTCACGATGAACTAGTAAGAATATTAGGAGAATATAAGTCTCTAAATCTTCCCTCAGGAAAACAATCAAGAGTAATGTTCCTTGGATTGTACGGTGCAGGTAAAACAACAACAATTGCAAAACTTGGAAATTGGTATTCAAAAAGAGGTAAAAAAGTAATAATGGTTGGTCTTGATGTACACAGGCCAGCCGCAAAAGAACAATTGGAGCAGCTTGCAAAAAAGAATAATATTCCTTATTTTGTTGATTTTGAAGAGAGCAGTGCGGTAAAGACCTGGAAAAAATTTGAAAAATCCCATGACCTTAAGAAATATGACCTGATACTTATTGACACAGCAGGACGTCACACTCTTGACAAGGAATTAATAAAAGAGATAAAAGACCTTAACAAAGAGACAAAACCAACTGAAACAATTCTTGCAATGCCTGCGGATATTGGACAGGCAGCAAAAAAACAGGCAAGTGAATTTCAGGATGCATTAAAGATTTCAGGAGTGATAATAACAAGAATGGATTCCACTGCAAAAGGGGGAGGGGCTTTAACAGCTTGTGCAGAGACCGGTGCGGGAGTATATTTCATAACAACTGGAGAGAAGATAAATGATATTGAAGAATTTAATCCGGAAAGTTTTCTTTCAAGACTCTTGGGAATGGGAGATCTACAGGCATTGATTGAAAAAATACGTTCTGTAACAGACGAAAAACAGCAGAAAAAGATTCAGCAAAAATTAGAAGAAGGAAAACTTTCACTTGAGGATGTTATTGAACAGGTCAAATCAATGAATCAGCTGGGGGGTTTTGACAAGATAAAAGGAATGATACCTGGATTGGGAAAGGCGAAAATTCCGGAAGGCATGCTTGACACTCAACAGGAGAAGATTGCAAAATGGGAACACATATTAAAATCAATGACTCTTGAAGAACGTGAAAATCCTGAAGTGTTCGATAAACAAACCTCAAGAATAGGAAGAGTTGCAAATGGAGCAGGGGTAAATAACAGTGATGTTCGTGCTCTTCTCAAGCAATACAAAATGCTCCAGGATCTTGTTAAAGGAGGAGTTGATAACATGGACATGTCAAAAGGATTCTCCCAGAAACAAATGCAGAAGATGATGAAGAAGTTTGGCAAGAAAAAGATGATGAGGTTTTGAAAAATAATTATTTCTCATGTAACTATTTCCCCCAAAACCCTTAAATAGATATTTTTTTAATTAGTTAGATGAAAAGCAAAACCAAATACACAATCATACTTATATTGATGATACTCGCAACACTTGCATCACTTATCCTGACTTTTGTACCTCTTGAGCAAGCATGTGGTCATTCAGAAAGTTGCACAATAGTTCAGACTTCACAGTATGAAGAAACTTTTGGAATAAAGAACGCTCACCTGGGATTAATTGCATTTCCAATACTTGCGTTGCTCACAATTTTTGAGCTTAAGAACACAGGAAAAAATCCAAATAAATACAGAAAAAAACTCCTAAGTTTAGGGATAATTCTTGGTTCGGCATTTGCAATATATTTCCTTTATATACAGATATTCATACTTCAGGCACTCTGCAAGTATTGCCTTGTTGTTGACATTGGCACGCTTGCAAGTCTTATACTAATCTCAATCCGTGAAAAGAAGTGAGATAAACAAAATGCAAGAACAAAATACTCAAAATTTGAAACTTATTCAGCAGGGAGCAGAGGCCAAGATATTTCTTGATAAGAAAAATAATCTGGTAATAAAAGACCGCATATCAAAATCCTACAGAATTCCTGAACTTGATGCAAAGATAATAAAACAAAGGACAAAAGCAGAGACAAAACTACTTACAAAAGCAGGCCAGATTATTGATTCTCCTCTCCCTCAGCAAGTTAAAGAGCATAACAGGATAGTTATGCCTTTCATAGAAGGAAAAAAGTTATCTGAACACCTTAACAGCTTTCCACTAGAAAAACAGAAGAAAATAATGCAGGACTTGGGAATTATTGTTGCGAAACTCCACACCTCAGACATAATTCACGGAGATTTGACAACCTCGAATATGATACTCACAAAAGAAAACAAGATATTTATAATTGATTTTGGGCTTGGTTACATATCCAGAAAAATAGAAGATAAAGCTGTGGATATTCATCTTCTTAAACAGGCTCTTGAAGCAAAGCATTTCCTGCACTGGAAAGAGCTCTTTGAAGATTTCAAAAAATCTTACCTGAAAAATAACAAGGATTCAAAACAAATATTTGAAAGAATAACTGCTGTGGAAAGGCGTGGCAGATATAGACATTAATCTATCCTTTTAAGAAATTCTTCCATGACCAAGAATTGTTTAAATCCAAAAAAAGTTAAATTATTGGCCTTTCTAAATTTTTTAAAGTTATTTCCCTTAATTGATTCGTCCGCTAATACATTCATAAGAGATTTATACATAACTGTCAAATCTAAAACGGATAATTTCTCATAATTCTTTTTTGAATATTGTGAGAGAGACTTCAAAAGCATTTGGGGTATTCCTGAATTAAAGATATCCACATGATATTTTATTACGTCCATCATCCCCTTTTTACTATTAAGAAATTCATTCTCACAGGTTTTGTTATAATCCCTTATTACGTGAATTAATTCCTCTTTCTTTAATTGAAAATTATATTTATCTGCTTCTTCTTCAGGCAAAACTACTCTTTCCAGTAATTTTTGATAAATTGCTTCTTTTTTCTCTGCTCTTAATTCTTTT
>CAZFSJ010000072.1:0-3377 GCA_964521605.1 Candidatus Woesearchaeota archaeon | reverse complement strand
AAATTATATTTTTAAAGCTTTCATAAAAAATCCCCTGTCTAATACGCAATTGCTCCGATATTATTCTTTCTTCTGAATTTTTGCAATTTTTTTCTTCCTTCACCCGCTTCAAAATTTCTTGCAAAATATCCCTGAGAATCAATTTCATTGCCAGCAGGTAAAATTTTTATCCTATAATATCTGCCAGAGGGATTATAGGTTATGTCAAATTTAATGTTTGATTCGTATAGCAAATCATTCTTCCTGAGAAAATAGTCAAATTTATTTTCGATTGTATGTAATACTTTCAAACTCACATTAGAATCCTCTTTTTTCATAATTTTCGATATAGATGTATGTTTTTAAGTATTATTATAATTAAAATTGTTTCTAAAAACTTTTATACCCCTTGCCAAAGTTTATCTTTAGCTTGCTGGTAAGACCTTTATATCTGAACTTTCCAATGCAGTGAGATACAATTTGTGTACCAAATAATACATTTAGAATTATTTATCTTGCAGAATCAGCCTGAGCTTCTGATTCTTTCTTCTTTCTCACGGCAAGGCTTTCACCATTCTTGTCTGCAGCCATGATTATCTCTTCTGCAAGGGCTTGAGCGATTGTCTTTTTCTTATTGAATGCCTTGTCAGAAGCTCCATGCACAAGATGTTTCAAAGCCAAATTAACTCTTCTTACAGGAGAAACATCAACAGCCTGAGGGTATCTTGCACCACCGTATTCTATTACTGTAGTCTCATCTCTTGGAGCTGAATTCTCTATTGCCTTTACCAGCACTTCAACAGGATTCTTTCCTGTCTTTTTCTCAATTAGCTCAAGAACCTCAAGTATTATTTGCATATTTTTTGTATATTTTCCTGTAGCACTTCCCTTTTCCAGTCTGTGTTTCTTTCCTCTGTGTCCGGCAACAGCAAGCTTATTCATAAGTCTTTCAACGACATTAACTTTTGTCTGAGAGAATTTGCCAACTCCTCTTCCCTGATTCTTAAGAACAAGTTTAGGTTTCAGATTTATTGCAGATTTAAGTCCTTCATCCTGCACTTCTATTCCTGAAATATCATACCTGTCGAATATTTTGAAATTTGATATCTTTTCATTCATTTTATCTTCTACCTTTCTGTATCTTTCCAAGCCACAATCTTTCAAGTGGCTGATCATTTACTTTTACAACTTTGTATCTGACTCCTGGAATATCTCCTTTTGAACGTCCCTGTTTTCCACCTATTCTTTCTATCATAACTTCATCGTGTTCATCAATGAATTTCTGTGCAAGATTTCCGGGTATGAATGCAGTAACGCTTCTTCCGTTCTTTGTAAGCTGGACTTTGCAGCATTTTCTCATTGCTGAGTTCGGCTGTTTTGCTTCTTTTTGAACTTTTGAAAGAACAATTCCTTTTGCCTGGTTAGCACCACCCAAAGGGTCAGACTTAGCATAAAGATTAAGAGTTTTGACTTTGTAATGCCTGTCTTTCCATCTGAATTTCTTCCTTTCTTTTATTTTTTTTGATGCGCTTTTTAATCCCATCTTAATATTGAATATGTTGGTTACCTATTAATCATAAAATTAGTTTTTAAAGGTTTCCTTGATGATTAAGGACAATAATTCTTAAAATATCCAAGAAGAAGAGTTATTAATCTTAAACAATCCTGAAATCTTTCTTAAAAAAATCTTTAGTAATTTTCTGCATCTCAAGAAGTCTTCTCTTGTCTCTTCCAATCAATGCAGCCTTGCTTTGTGAACCCGCATTAAGAACTATCTCATCCTCCAGAACCTCAAGGTCCTTAAATGTTACAGGACTTACAATCATCTCAATGAATCTTCTTATATCCTTTGGACTTTTTGGTATTGGTATTACTTTGACTCTCTTTTTTATTATCTCGCTTATTCTTCTAAGATTTCTTGCCTCAGGCCCTATTGCCTTTGATACAAATTCTCTTGGAACACAAAATATAACTGCATTGTTGTAATTGAAGCAGTAGTGTGTCCTAACCCCTGTCACCTTTTCAAACAGATTAAGATATCTTAAATCCTGCATATCTAGAGTATTAACCATTTTTATTACAAAATGAGTTGTTTTATAAACCTGTCGCCTGAAGTTAATTATTGACAACTTCATATTCTAGATTTTTCTGTCCTGATAAATAGGGTAATAACTCTGCCATAAACTCTTTGCTGTACCCATATCCAAAACTTCTATTGAAAATATGTTCTAATTTTTCAACTGAATCTGGGGCTCCATCCTTATTTATTAATTTAGCAAGTTTCAGGCAATTTTTTTCAAAATATTGATTTGTAACATGCCTTTGTTTTGTTCCCAACCAAATTGTTCTGGCTAAAGGATCACCAAATATTCTTTTCAATTCATTACTCATATTGTTGTCAGAAGGATTAAATAAAAGCTTAACTGGATTTTTAATATATTTGTCCATAAAATTTTATTATATTGCCAATTTATAAAAATTTATATTCAAAAAAGAAGCTTCACTTGTTGACCTTATCGACAATCTTTGAGTCAGCTGTCTTCTTTTCCGAATCTTTCTTTGTCAAAGGTCCGATTACCTTAACCAATAATCCTGGAAGTCCTGTTCCTACAGGTACAGGCTGGTTAAGTATTATGTTCTCTATGACGCTAAGAAGCTTGTCCTTTCCGCCCTTAATTGTCGCTTTTACAAACTGAGGTACAGGGGTCTCAAATGTAGCTCTTGCAAGTATTGATGATTTCTGTGCAATTATTCCCATTCTTGTGACTCCTTTTATTTCTCCTGAATTTGTCATTGCATCAGCAACAAGCTTAAGATGTCTTATATCGATATCAAGTCCCTGAGATTTAAGCACTTCGGTTATTTCCTTCATAAGAAGCTCTCTTGCAACCTCTATTCCAAATACGTCTGCAACTTCATAGAAATCATTAGAAATTGTTTTGTCTTTATTTATTTCTTTAAGTGCAAGTATTTCCTTAAGATTTGTACCCAATGTAACAATTACATAATCTCTGTCTCTCTTCACCACAAGTATCTGTTCAACACCTTTTACTCCTGAAATTATTGTCTCTTTGAGTTTCTCCTTGAGCTTGTAAAGGTCTTTAAATCCAAGTTTGTCGTCTGCATTCATGATTATTGAATCCTGTCTTTCTTTAACATTGAATCCAAGTTCATTCAGTTTCTCAACAACCTTCTTTGCAGTTGAATGTGTCTGTTTAAGTCCTTCTTTGTCAATCTTTATCTCAATCTTTTTCTCTCCGAAATCAACATTTATCTCAGAGGATATCTCTTTGAGTTTGACTTCTTTTATCTTTTCAGCAACAAACTTTGAACCTTCCTCCGTATTATGCTCTCTATTGAGAAAAATTTCCATCTTTGGAGAAGAAGGTTTCTTCCTT
>CAZFSJ010000071.1:0-3394 GCA_964521605.1 Candidatus Woesearchaeota archaeon | reverse complement strand
AATTGAAGCATATTTATCACTGCCTGGGATTATCATGAATGTTCTTATCCTTGTTTATCTTCTTAAAATATGCCTCAGCAACCCTGCTCCTAAACCTGTTATATTTGCACACAAAAATGATGTTCATCCACCCAACTCCCTGCTAAGAACCTTCTCTTCCCTATCCTCTCTAATGCCAAGGTGTTCAAGCAATCTGAATGCCCTTGAATCTTTATTTGCTATGCCCATTATTTTAATGAATCCTCTCTCAGCATAAAGACTCATCATCTCTTTTAGAACTTCATTTCCTATTGATTTTCCCCTGAATTCTTTTTTTATCCCCATACTCTCAATAAAACAATATTTTCCAGGAACTCCATAGGAAGGATTGATTATTATAAACCCCGCAAAATTATCCATATATACTATCTTCCATATCTCACAATATTCAGAGAATAATTTTATTTTTTTAAGAGCAGAATCTATGTCAATCTTGCCCTCATCAGAAGGTTCTGAAAATCCTTCAGAATATATCTCTGCTATATTAATAAAATCACTTTTCTTCGCCCTATACACATCAATACCCAGATTATCTTCTTGAGTTTCCATTATCATAATATTAAATGATTTGCATATAAAAACTTTACACTGCCAGGAAATATCCATCAATAGACAGATTTATATAGGAAAAAACAGCTGGATTTTTATGAAATACTTGATTTTTGGAGACATGCATGGAAAAGACCTTACAAAATTAGAGGCAACCTTAGTAAAAGAAAATCCAGATTCCATAATCTGCCTTGGAGATTTTGATAATGTCAAAACAATAAGAAACTTCATTGATATTGAGGAAGATTACCTAAAAAAAGGAAAAGAAGTCATAAAGGTCCCAGGAAACCATGATTATGCAATCCTTAATAACCAGCCAATAACCTCTGGAACAATCATAGCAAGTGGAAAAAATTACAATCAGCTTCATGAAGAATTGTTCAATGACAAAAAAGCTAGGGAATATATGGAGAACCTGTTAAATTCAGACTTCTCGGTAAGAGGTTTTCTGGACGCAAGTAAATTTGGGAAAGAGTATCCATTTGTAGTAATGCATGGAGGATATTTTGGGGATATTTCAAGTTACAGAAGTTGTCCTGAAGAAATAAAACCTCTCTGGAACAGACTTAACTCAGAAAAAGATTTTCAATTGAACTTTGAGGAGATGGAAAAAAGGAAAGAAAAGATAATGATAAGAGGGCACGATCATCTGCCCGTTTATGCATTACAAAATAAAGATATTCTGGACATTACATATTCAAGTACGGGAGATACCTACTCCCTAAATGGAAGCGATAAACATATAATTAATCCAGGCACACTTTTTTACGGGCATTTTACAACAATTGACACTTCAGGCAAAATTCCACTGCTTAATTATAAACACTTATAATATGTTACTAATAAGTAGTTACAAATAGAAAGATTTATAAAGAATAACTCCTCTTCTTTTTTATGGAAACATTTAAACCCCTTGAACTTATGGAAAAAAAGTATTCAATAAATCTAGAGGAAACTGTATGTAAGGGGGATTTTAAAAAGTTATTTGACCTTGGAAACGGTAAACTTGCAAGAATACCCTATAATCATTTTAACGGACAGTTGTGTAATGACAGGAATTCTCAGTTCAAATTATATCAGGCCTATAAAAAGCAAGAATTGGCAAGGGAACTTGGAGTTAATTACCCAGATACAGAAGGAATATTTGCCATACTGGACACAAGCACTGGAAAATATTATCCAGGAATGGTTATAAAAAATCTTGATGGAGGAAAGACTCTTGACAGATTAGAAGGAGAAGAACAAAACAAAGTAATGAAAGAAATGGACAAAGAAATAAGAAAAGCAAAAGAATCTGGAGTTATAATGAAAGATGTTCATTTAAACAATTTTATGTGGTATAAAAATAAAATCTATCCTTTGGACCCAGATGATGTAGAGATTTCTATGTCTTTTAATTAGATTATCCCTTCCTTAAGAACTTCTTCCCAGGATTTTTCTCCCAAAGCAACCAAAGCTTCTTTGAATGTAAGAACAGGTTTTCTGTATCTTGAAGCATCATCAATTGCAATCCTTGGGCATGCAAGTTCCACAAATCCTTCAACATCATAAAAATTCATGAGCTTGTCGGGAGTTATCTCACTCATAGTTATAACAATGACCTTTTTCCCCTCATTCTCAAGCTTTTCAACAAGAAATTTTGCAGATCCAAACTTCTGACCATATTTAGTCTCAATTATAACTCCTACTTTCTTTGCCTCCCTAAACCTGTCAATGCCCATTGCTCTCTGCCTTAGTATTTTCTCTCTTTCATCACCCATCTTTTTAACATCATCATTATACACGTCAATAAGAAATACTGGCTTGTCAACAGAAAGTGCAGCCCCAAGAGAATGAAAATTATTCCCTATTATAACAAAACAATCCACTTTTTTCTCAATATCCTTAAGTCCCATATACTGGCATCCCAATATCTGCCCTTCATAGGAAACATTGCCTTTTTTTCCTGAAATAAATACTTCTTTTCCATTCTCTTTGTAGAAATCAATAATCTTTTGCAAATCATTAATGTGCTGTATTGAATAACTCAAACCTATCTTCCTAAACCCCTCTAATTCTTTTATTGATTTTTTCAGCAGTGGAATAATATCCAATTCATCGATTACAGGAATATATACAACAGGAAAGTCCAGTTTCATGAATTCAGAATGTCCAAAATGCACTATCAAATCTGCATTCACAGATTTCGCCTCTTCAACGCTCACAGAACACCCTCCCCAGCAGGTTTCTCCTGAAAAAATCACTTCTATAGCAAGCTCCTCAAACATACTTATAATATCAAAGGCATTCTGCTTCACTCCCTCGGGTAGCTGTACCAGTACTTTTTTAGGTTTTCTTTTCCTAAGCTCCTTAATGAGCTTTTCCTTTTCAAAATTAAACGCCATTATAATCCTAAAAATAAGGGGTTTTTAGGGGTTTTGGTTATGCAAAAGTAAACTTTATTAACTTTACAAACGAAACAATATGAAAGGAGGTAAAAATGAAAGAGATAAAAAAAGTTGGTGTTTTGTCAATGGCTAAATTGCAAACAATCCTAATGGGTATTTTTGGATTGATAATAGGAATTTTCTATGCAATTTTCTCAAGGACAATTCAGGCCTCGGAAGGAGTTGATCCTACCTCCGGATTGGGATGGATTGTAGTGATAATATTCCCAATAATGTATGCAATAATAGGCTTTGTTGTGGGAATTGTAGCTTCTCTACTTTACAACCTTATTGCAAGATGGGTATGTGGGATAAAGATTGAGCTATCCAAATAAATTTGTTTTTTATTTTTATTATTTAAATAAATAAGAATTACTTCT
>CAZFSJ010000070.1:0-3412 GCA_964521605.1 Candidatus Woesearchaeota archaeon | reverse complement strand
TTTATAGAAGGAGGGGCTTTTTTTGATATGAAAAAAGTAATTGCTTGCGGACCGGTTATTGTTGAAAATGGAAAATTGCTAGTTACAATGGATAACAAAGATCCGTTTTATAAAATTCCAGGAGGAAAACCAGAAAGAATGGAAACTCTTGATGATTGTGCACTCAGGGAGTTTGAAGAAGAGACAGGCCTTTCTTGCATGTTAGCTGAAGAATTATCTCCCATGAGACTTAAAAAAGATCCTCTTACGGGAGAATCTGTTGATATTAGATTATATCATTATAATGCTAAATTGACAAAACCAGTTAAAAATTATGAAAATTTTAAATATAATGGGAATATTGTTTCATGGCTGGATATTGGAGAGATTAAAAAGGGAAAATATCCTATTGCACCAAATATTAAGTTTTTGATTGAGAAAGGAGATATTTCTGTTTAATATTAAACCCTAATCTTTCCTTCCTGCCAGTCTTTTATTATCATCCTTGCTGTAGCATCTTCGTTTATTTGATTTCCTTTTTTAAGAAATCCTTTTCTTTTTCCAAGTTCTTCCAGAAGAATTTCCGGGTTTCCATCTGCAGGTATTTTATAGAATTTTTCCAGGACATTTGGGTGGTCATGCATTATTAGGGTTATGACCATGTCTGGATCTTTTATCTGACTGTAGCTTCTTGCACCTAATTTTGCATTTGAAGAATTTTTTTGGGTATCATTTGTGGAATATTCTTTTTGAGGTATTATTCCTGGAGAGTCTAAAAGAACAATATCCTGTGAAAGTTTTATCTTCTGCATGCTTTTGGTAAAGCCTGCATCTGAGCCAACCCCTGCCGATCTTTTTCCTTTAAGTGAATTTATTAGTGAGCTTTTTCCTGTGTTTGGATAACCTACAATGCCTACAATTATTTTATGATAATCCTCTGGCTTTTTTTCAACTTTTTTTGCTTCAATTTTTATTCTGTCTCTTAATTTTTTTATTCCTTTTCTTCCTGTTGCAGACACTAAAACATAGGGAGAAAGGGAATCTGGAAGGAGAAGATTACTTTTTTCAACTAAATCTGATTTATTTAGGACGTATATTATTCTCTTTTTCTTATTCTTTATATCCATTTCAATATCTTCATTTCTTGTCTCCTGAATGAATCTTGCATCAAGTATCTCCAGGATTATATCTGAATCTTCCACCACTTTTCTTGCTATTGAAGGATATTTTCCTTTTTGCTTCCTTATGTTGTTTATCTTTCCCGTGTGTCTTGAAGAAAAACTATATCTTGGTCTCATGTTTTAGATAAGAATAGGGAGTTTAAAAATTTAGGGAAATCTTACATTATAATAAGAATCATTATGATGAAAGTAAGAATTGTTATTAGAAGAAATATTCCCAATGTATAGAATAGAAGTGAAAGTGCTTCTTTTTTCTTCCCATCCAGATACCACATGATGGGTCTTCCAAAGACAAGTGCACCTGTAAATGCTGCTGAAAACACAAAAAGAAGTAACATTGCAATGGGTATCAATACATTATTATTGACTGGGGAAGAGCTCTCTCCAAGAAAATATATTAATGAAGCTATCACAATAACATAAGCTGCCGCGCCAAATCCATTAAGTAGGGAATACTTCAGGGTGTTTTTCATTAAATTTGTATATATGTTGGAGATTAATAATATTGTCGTGATGGAGTGTTATTTTTGATTTTTTCCCTATTTTTTGGGAAAGATTTATATATTTTAATGTGTACAAGCAGGATTAAGATGAAAATTTGCATAAAAATGATAAAATTTTCTGAACTGGGAGGTGAAGAGAGTGGAAGAAGAAATTGAACTAAGTAGCAAAAATGAAATCAGAAGAATATTTACAAAAAAAAGACCAGGGATATTCGAATTACCTGGGCAAGGGTTCTATTAAACCTAGTTTTATCAGTATTTTGACTTTAGATAGACTTTCTTTAACAGAAAGAGCTGTTAATTCAATTTTAAAAAATAGTTCAGAAGATGTAAGGATTGTCTTTTTGGATAATGGTTCTACAGATATGACTTTGCGATATTTAGATAACCTTAAATTACAATATCCTGAAAAAGTAAATGTAATAAAAAGTGATGTAAATTTGGGTGTTGCCGGTGGAAGGAATAGAATTTTTAAACACGTCCTGTCAAAATATGGAAATAATTTTAACTGGGTATTGAACTTGGATAATGACTGCCTTGTCCATAAGGGATATGATGAAGCAATAACAAATTCTATTGCAGAGGAGGGAGCTGAAGTTGTTTGTCCAAAACTTATCCAGCCAGATGGCACCCCTTTCTATAATGCAAATATGGGTTTTATGGTTAATCTTCAGAAAAATAAATTGAAACTGGAATATGAAACGCATGGCAAGGATAATCCCCAAAAGAGAAGTGGTATTTCAAGGCTGGAAACAGATGTTATACTAGGAACAAGTGCAAAGACTCCTGCATTTTTTGAAAAAGTTGGTTTTTATGATGAAGGACATAAAATTGGGTGGGAGGATTTTAGTATATCCCTTAAGTCTCTTGGATTGACGAAAGAAACTTTTGATTATTGGAAGTCCCATAAGGGAGATGAGGATAGGTGGTTTCCTTTGAAGAGCCTTATGAATGGGGAAAATAAACCTCTGGTAAAGATTATTTTTGAACCAGATTGTTTGATAACACATGATCATCCAATGACGGAAGAATTCAGGGATTATGAGGCAATAAGGAGAAAAGCTGCAACAATCAGAGAAAGCACAGATCATTTTGAAGATGTATGGGGAGTAAGACCTGTATCAAGGAGAGATTAGGATGTCTAAGAAATTCAAAGATGATTTGAATGTTTTGGTTTATGGGAATATTGATAAATTGAAGACCAATTCTAATCACCATTTTTTCGACCAACTTTCTGCTGTTTCAGATAATATGACCCAAGATCCAAAAACAATGCATGATTTAAATGAATATATTCTTGATGGAAAGTATACACATGTTATTATTCCAGATGAACATTTTCATAGGTTGGGGGGCTCCTTAGAAAAATCTGTTGTACCTGTTGTTGAGCTTTTAGGGGACCATTATATTACGTGGGCAATTGAGAGAAAGGTTGCTTATCTTAGAGAGAATGGGATTAAGCATGCTTTCGTTTTTTCAGATAGGTTTAAGGAAGGGTATGAAGATTTTAATTTTCATCCTGTATTGACTGGCTTTGATACTTCTACTTTTTTTAATCAGAATAAAGAAAGAGACATAGATATTTTAATCAGTGGAGCTATGAAGAAGCATGAATCATGGGTTTATCCTGTTAGGTCTTGGTTAGGTGAAATTTTGCCTGAAATTGGTGTAAAAGAAGGAATAAATGTTTACACCCATGAGCATCCTGGGAGAATACACACCCCTACTGGAACAGATCTCGATCGACGA
>CAZFSJ010000069.1:0-3421 GCA_964521605.1 Candidatus Woesearchaeota archaeon | reverse complement strand
ATGTCAAGCACAAGTTTTATCACACTCAAACAGCAGCTGGATGCTGCACTCCAAGGACGTTCTGATATACAAGCACTTGCAATTACCTGGACAGTGCCTTATGCCGTGGAGAACTCAGGAACAACAGGAATGTCAATAACTTCTGCACTTTCCTTAGGTTTTACTCCTGCATCAGGTACATGTCATGATAGTAATGTCAGAAATCCATACTTAAATAATTATGATACAACAGCTCCTTTTACTGACTTGCATTTCCGTCCAGTAATGATGATTGCTGCAACTAGTCTTGCTGATGCTAAGGCTCTTATTGACAGGGGAATTGCTTCTGATGGGACTTTTCCTACTGGTACAGCATATATGGTGGTCACTAGTGATTCCTTACGTAGTAAACGTTGTACTGGATCTAATAATGAGTGTCAAACTTTGATAAATAACTGGGATGCTTCTAATAGTGGAGTTACAGCAACAATTGTTAATACAGAGTCATTATCTAATAAAAAGGATATATTATTATACATCACTGGTCTGGCGAATGTTCCCAATATTGCAACAAATAGTTATATTCCTGGTGCAGTTGCAGATTCGCTTACTTCATGTGCAGGAATGATTACTAATGCTCAGGATGGTTGTGGGCAGATGAGCGCTATAGAATGGCTTCGTGCAGGAGCCACAGCAAGCTCAGGGACAGTGACAGAACCATGCGCTATTCTTGAGAAGTTCTCCAATCCTTCTATTTTAGTTCCACAATACTTTAGAGGGAATACAATAATAGAAGCATATTGGAAATCAATATCCTGGCCAGCACTTGATGTATTCATCGGAGACCCTTTGGCAAAACCATATGGAAACAGAGCGTCTGTCACAGGAGGTGTGCTTTCAATAGAGACAACCTGGCTTACTCCGGGAAAGACTTATGTTCTTGAATCCGCAAGCAGTGAAACAGGACCTTTCTCACTTGAACAGTCAGGAATAAGTGTGTCTTCTTATCAGAAAAAACTAATAGCAGTTGCACCTCCTTTGAAGGCAGTCTACAGATTAAGAGAAGCCTAATTTTTTTATTTAATTCTTTAAATTGCACTGTTCTTACATGATTCACATATGAGCATTCCGTTTACTCTGTAAAGAGTATCATGATTTCCACATTCTTCGCATATTCCTTCATTTACGGGAGTTTTTCCTTTTGCCTTTTTTACAAGCTTCAATTTTCTTGACTCTTCCCTTATCTGTGCAAATTCTTCAAGTTCAGGATATATTTCTGGGTTAAAACTTAATATGTCCTTTACTGTGATTATTCCAACAAGTTCATTATTTTCAATCACTGGAAGCCTTTCAAATTTTGATTCCTTCATCTTCTTAAGTACTTCATCAAGAGTTGCAGATGGTTTTATTACTGCTATTTTTTTGGGGGAAATATCTATTGCAGAAATCTTTGAGAGGTCTTCTTTTGACTTTTTTGTGAGGGCCCAGAGAATATCATGTCTTGAAATAAGTCCAACAAGACGCTTCTTTTCCACAAGAAGAAGGCTTCCGGTCTTTTTTTTGACCATCATCTTTGCACATTCAAAAAGATTTGCAGTGGGAGGAACTGTAATGGGTTCTCTGGTCATGATATCTGAAACCATTATTTTGTACATATTTTTACAGACTTTTAGGGCTTATAAACGTTTTTTACCACTGGAAAAACATAAGTCTTCTTTATAATAACTAATATTGATTTTTAGAACAATAATGCTTAAATAAATGATTTTAGAAAGGGTAATATGACAAATGAGGTAATTTTAACATGAGCGATAAACCAATAACACTTATGCCTGAAGATATTCAGAGACTCATAGGTAAAGATGCTCAGAGGAACAATATCGCTGCTGCAAAGATGGTCGCTGAAGTTGTAAAGACAACGCTTGGTCCCAGAGGAATGGATAAGATGCTTGTTTCTCCTACAAATGATATAATAATAACTAATGACGGGGCTACAATCCTGAGTGAAATGCAGATAGAGCATCCTGCTGCAAAGATGATGGTGGAGATTGCAAAGACCCAGGAATCTGAGGTGGGTGATGGGACTACTTCTGCTGTAATGATTGCAGGTAAACTTCTTGAGAATGCTGAAAAGCTCCTTGACAGTAAAATACACCCAACAGTAATTGTAAAGGGTTATAGAATTGCTGCTGAAAAAGCACAGGAAATACTAAAGGAACTTTCACTTAAAGTAGGTCCGGGGGATGAACAGGTTTTGAAACAAATTGCGATGACTGCAATGACAGGAAAGGGGGCAGAAGATTCAAAGGAAAGTCTTTCAAATATAATTGTCAGAGCCGTGAGCCAGATACAGGAGGAGGGGAAGATTGACCTTGAAAATATAAAGATTGAAAAAGCAAGAGGAGAGGGAATCGGCGACACTGAACTTATATCTGGTATTGTTATTGACAAGGGCAAAATTTCACTGGATATGCCTTCTTTTGTAAAGAATGCAAAGATAGCACTTATTGACATACCTCTTGAGCTTAAGACCCTTGAGCTTAAGACAGAAGTCTCTATATCCTCACCAGAACAGCTTCAGAAATTTCTTTTACAGGAGGAAAATTCAATAAAAGAGATAGTCAATCTTGTAAAAGAGTCAGGTGCAAACGTTGTGTTCTGCCAGAAGGGGGTTGATGATTTTGCAAGTTTCCTTTTGAGCAGGAATGGCATATATGTATGCAGGAGGGTTTCAAGAAGCGATATGCAAAAGATTGCAAAGGCCACTGGAGGAAAGATAGTAAGCAATCTTAATGATCTCAATGAGTCTGAATTGGGCTCTGCTGAAAGTGTTGAGAATGTCAGGAGAGGGGATGATACTTTTACTTATATAAGAGGATGCAGGAATCCAAAAGCCGTTACAATACTCATACATGGAGGAAGCGAGCATGTTATGGATGAGATTGAAAGAGCAATGGAAGACGGATTTGGGGATGTTTCCTGTGTATTAAGGTCAGGTTTAGTTGTTCCTGGGGGAGGAGCAATTGAGATGGAACTTTCAAGAAGACTCAAAAATTTTGGACAGACTCTTTCAGGAAGAGAGAGGCTTGCTGTTGAAGAATTTGCGAATGCACTGGAGTTTATTCCTACAACACTTGCAGAGAATGCAGGTATGGACCCAATAGATGTAATTACAGAATTAAGAGCAAAGCATGATTCGGGAGACAGGAATGCAGGACTCAATCTTTTTGATAACAAGATAGGAAATTCCCTTGAAGCAAGAATAATAGAACCATATAATATAAAGAGCCAGGAGATTGATTCTGCAACAGAAGTAGCAAACATGATATTAAGAATAGATGATGTGATTGCTTCAAAACCTGATAAAAAGGGAAAGATGAACTTCTCTGGGGAAAGGGGAAGTGATTATATAGATAGTTTATGATAAAATGATAATTCCTAA
>CAZFSJ010000068.1:0-3512 GCA_964521605.1 Candidatus Woesearchaeota archaeon | reverse complement strand
TTAAAATGAACACACAAATGTATTTTGAAAATCTTAAAAAGGAAGTTGATAAGATTTATTCCGTTGCAGAGGAGGCTCGTTCAAGGGGATTTGATCCTGTAAATGAAGTTGAGATTCCTCTTGCGATGAGCATGGCAGAGAAAGTGGTGGGTTTGATATCAACAATATATCCTCAGATGAAAGGAACGGGTATTGCCCAAAGGATTCTTGATTTGGAAAAAGAATATGGGAAATTAGATACAACAGTCGTGTTTAAAATTGCTGAGGAAGTCTCCAGGCAGAAATTTTGTAAGTTTGAAAACCTCCTGGAAGCAATGGATGCGGGAATAAGAATTGGTTTTGCTTATTCTACTTTGGGAGTTGTATCAAGTCCAATAGAGGGATTTACCGGGCTGAAAATAAGAAAGACACGGGATGGTAAAGATTATATTGAGGCGAGTTTTTCCGGACCCATAAGGAGTGCGGGAACAACTGCAAGTTGTGTTGTCCTAATCTTAATAGATTATTTAAGGGAACTTTTTGGTTTTGCAAAATATGATCCAACCCCTGAAGAAATAAAAAGGGTATATGCAGAGTTGGAACATTTTCACGATAGAATAACCAATCTTCAATACATGCCCACAGAACAAGAGGCGTTGTTTCTAGCAGAGAATCTCCCAATACAAATTGCTGGAGATGCTTCTGAAAAATTGGAAGTTCCCAATTATAAAAATCTTGAAAGAGTTGAAACTAATTATCTTAGAAGTGGGGTCTGCCTGATTCTTGGAGAAGGGCTTGCACAAAAAGCCGCAAAAGGTTTTAGGCTTTTGAAGGGGGCAAAAAAGAACGGGATAAACTCTACTGGTTTTGATTTTTTGGAAGAATATATAAAAATACATGAAAAGAGAGACAAAGGTAAAGCTGATGATTCACCCACGTACATTAAGGACCTCGTGGCCGGAAGGCCAATTTTTGGACACCCTTCAAAATCAGGAGGATTTAGGTTTAGATATGGCAGGGGGAGAGTTTCCGGGTTTAGTGCCACTTCAATGCATCCTGCAACAATGGGAATTACAGACGATTTTATTGCTATAGGCACACAGTTGAAAATAGAAAAACCCACAAAAGGTTGTGCAGTAACGGTTTGTGATTCGGTGGATGGACCAATAGTCAAACTTTTTAATGGAAGCGTAAAGAAACTTCGTTCAAGGGAAGAAGCAAAGTCTCTTTATCCGGATGTGGAGGAGATAATATATCTTGGAGATATATTGTTTCCCTTCAGTGATGTTGCAAACAGAAATGCGGCACTCATAAAGCCGGGGTATGTTGAAGAATGGTGGAAGCTAGAACTAAGGGAAAAAGCCCCTGAAATTGAGAAAGGGATTGATGCTTTTTACGTTGAGCTGGAGAAAGCCCTTGAACTCAGTGAGAAGTATGATATTCCTTTGCATCCAGAGTATATTTTTTACTGGACTCAGATATCAAAAGAAAATTTCTTGGATCTTTTGGAATGGCTTGAAAACTCCAGGGTAGATAAAAAAATAATTCTTCCATTTAACAAATCAGAGAGGGAGAAATTTAGGCTGGGAAAAAGAACACTTGAACTTTTGGGGGTGGAACACCAGGTGACTATAGAAAATGTGGTGATTAATGAAGAAATCAGCAAGGCTCTTTTTGTAAATCTTGGGGGGGGATTGAATCTTTTGGAGGGAGAGGCAAGTTCTCTCAGGGGAACCTTCAAAGAATTTGTCTTTAAAGAAAATCAGTCTGTATTGGAAAACATAAATTCTCTTTCAAAATATACCATTAAGGATAAAGCAGGAGAATTTATAGGTACCCGTATGGGGAGACCTGAGAAAGCCAAATTAAGAAAACTTGTTGGAAGCCCCAATGTTCTTTTTCCAGTTGGGAAAGAAGGAGGAAGACTTAGGAGCGTTCAGGCTGCAGCAACAGAGGGAAAAGTCTGGAGCAGTTTTCCTGTGTATTATTGTGATAATTGCAAAAAAGAGACAATCTATCCTGTTTGTGAGGATTGCAATTCTAAAACAAGACAGATGTATTATTTTACTGAGACAAAAGAAAAACTTTTTGAAAAAAAAGCAGAGGGTATTGAGAGAGAAGGAATGAAATATTATATGCGGGGGATTGACATGAAGCATTATTTTGAGAGCGCAATTAGAAAGGTTGGATTGAATAGAGAAGACGTCCCTTTGTTGATAAAAGGAATAAGGGGAACTTCTTCCGCAAACCACGCAATGGAACATCTTTCAAAAGGGATATTGAGAGCGAAATATGATTTACAGGTCAACAAAGACGGAACAATAAGGTTTGATGCAACTGAACTCCCTTTACTATATTTTAAACCCAAGGAGATATATGTAAGCGTTGAAAAACTTAAATCTCTTGGGTACACTGAAGATTTTCTTGGAAACCCTCTGGAGGATGAGAATCAAATACTTGAGCTTATGCCCCATGATGTGCTTCTTCCAAGCTCTTTTGAATCTCTCGATGAGAAAGCAGACGATGTCTTCTTTAAGATATCAAAATTTGTTGATGATGAACTTGAGAACTTTTATGGTATGAAAAAATTGTACAATGCACAGAAAAAAGAGGACATTATAGGGCAACTGGGAGTTTGTATGGCTCCTCATAATTGTGCAGGAGTTATTTGCAGATTTATTGGATTTTCTAACACACAAGGGTTATTTGCAAGTCCATATATGCATGCAGCAGTAAGAAGGGACTGTGATGGCGATGAAGCGGCGATAATGCTTCTTTCAGATGTTCTTTTGAATTTTTCAAGAGAGTTCCTTCCAAGCCACAGGGGGGGAACACAGGATGCTCCTCTTGTGCTTAATGCGAAGATTGACGCAGGAGAGGTTGACGACCAAATTTTAGATTTTGAGTATCTTATGGAATATCCTCTTGAACTTTACAAATCGGCTGAAGCAAAGAAACACTCATCAGAAGTTAAGGTTAATATGGTTAAGGACATACTAAGAAGAGGGGAGAATCCTTTTGTTGGAGCGGGATTTACGCACGATACGGATAATTTTAATGAGGGGGTATTGTGTTCTTCTTACAAACGTTTGTTAACAATGAAAGACAAGGTAACTCACCAGATGGAACTTGTTGAAAGGCTGCGTTCTGTTGATACTGCTGACACAGCCAGGCTGGTAATTGATAGGCATTTTATAAGGGACATGAGAGGTAACTTGAGAAAATTTTCAATGCAGGAATTCAGATGCGTTGCCTGTAATGAAATTATAAGAAGGGTCCCTTTGAAAGGAGTATGTCCAAAATGCGGAGGTAAACTTATTTTTACAATTCATGAAGGGGGAATAAAAAAGTATCTTGAACCTGCTCTTGATCTTGCAAAGAAATACAACCTTTCAAAATACATGCAACAAAATCTTGAACTTGTAAAGAGATATGTTGAGAGTATATTCGGAAAGGAACTGGAGAAACAGGAAACAATAAGCAAGTGGTTTTGAACCTACTCTTTTTTAAATTTTTTATAGAGATCATAAGGA
>CAZFSJ010000067.1:0-3587 GCA_964521605.1 Candidatus Woesearchaeota archaeon | reverse complement strand
TTCCCCAGTCAAAACTTGTCCTTGAAATGCTCAAATCATTAAGTCCTTCTTTAACGCGATTTATTATCTCTTTTCTCCTGTTTGCAGGAAGTATGAATTCAGGATTTTTTTCATATAAATCAAGAAGTTTCTTTTGATATTTCGAAAGTCTGAAAAAATAACTTGCTTCTTTTAACAATTCAACCTTCTTCTTGTGCACAGGACAGCACCCACCCACAAGATCCTTCTCAGTGTAATACGCCTCACATCCGGTACAATAATACCCTTCATATTCACCAAGGTATATCTCTCCTTTATCATAAACCTTCTGCAAAACTTCCTTAACAATTTTTTCATGGTCTTTATCACTCGTTCTTATGAAACGGCTATACTCAAGGTCTAGTTTTTTCCATGCTTCCTTAAATTTGGGTATAAGCTCATCAATGAATTCTTTCGGCTTTTTTCCTTTCTCTTTTGCTGTATTTTCTATTTTCTTTCCATGCTCATCTGTACCGGTGAGAAAAAACACTTCCCTGCCAAGAAGCTTGTTCCATCTTGCAAGTATATCCGCTGCTATTGTAGTATATGCATGCCCAATATGAGGGATATCATTTGGATAATAGATAGGTGTTGTAACGTAAAATTTTTTCTTTGCCATGAAAACAAGAGATAAATCATGTATAAAAATTTAACCTATCCATATATTGTTTTTAGATAATCTTCAATCGTAAGCACTTGTTTTTCTTTAAGGTTAAAATCTCTTCTGGCCCTAATTCCTCTCTCTGAGAATCTTAAATCTTCTGTATTCCTCATTGCATCATAGGTAACAAAAAGCAAACCCCATTCACTCCCCCTAACACTGAACTCAACATCTCCCCCCATCTGAATAACACCTGGATTTTGCTCAGAAAGAATATCCATCAATTTGCTTCTTGTCAATTCCCTATAGGCAGAGCGATTATCGACAATGGCAAGATAGAATCTTGTATAGGGCCTCTCTCTGCTATCAAAATTATCTTCAGAAGGAACGCAATTCCAGAGCACATGCTTGGATTTCTTTGGAATCTGTCTTGGGCCAGGTATTTTTTTCATACACATACAAAAACGTTTCTCTATATAACCTTTATTATCTCCTATTATATAGGAGGAACTTAGATACACAAAACTTTTAAAACAACTCATCTATATGATTGGGATGTTCTCAAAGAAAACCTGTAAAAGATGTGGGAGAAAGGCAAGCAAGGACAGCAGTTTCTGTTCCCATTGCGGAGCCCCACTGAAAAAAGACCCAAGAGAAGAAAATGAAGATTTTGGGATGCTTGGAAGGAATGATTCTTTCAATGAAATGGAATCTTTTTCAAATTCTATTTTCAATGAGATGGGAGGAATGAATTTTGGATTTATGAACAAGATGATTGCAAATACAATGAAGATGATTGAAAAAGAGATGCAAAAAGAGGCTCAAAGACCAAAATCACAGCAAAACGCCCAGAATATGGGAAATTTTCCTGGAACAAAAATAAGACTGATGATTAATGGGAAAGAAATAGACCTTAACAATAATCTTCCAAAAAACCCTCAAAACCCTGAAAGGAAAGAAAAGAAGACCAACCCCATAAAATTCATGAGTTTTTCAGAGGACAAGGCAAGAAAATTCTCTAAACTTCCAAAAAAAGAGCCAAAAACAGAGCTTAAAAGAATTGCAGATAAAATAACCTATGAAATAATGATACCAGGAGTAAAATCTATAGAAGAAGTCTCAATAACTCCATTAGAAAGCAGCATAGAAGTAAAGGCAATCTCAAACGATAGAGCCTATTCCAAGTCCATACCAATTAGTCTCCCAATAAAGGGTTATAATCTTTCAGAAGGAGTACTTATTCTTGAATTTAAAGGAGAGTGAAGCTTCACAAAAACTTATAAATAGTTTGATTTTTTGAATTCCATAATGAGGCTGTAGCTCAGTCTGGTTAGAGCACTGCTCTGATAGATTCAAATAAGTTTGGTCTGCCGAACTCAGTTTGATTTCAGCAAGGCAGGGGTCCACAGTTCAAATCTGTGCAGCCTCATTTAAGTCTGCTTCTATTAAAAAGAAGATTATTCACTTCAAGTATAACAATCTATAAAAAGAAGTCCACCTATGGAATTTTATGCCGGATATATTAGGGAATTGGGATAGAAGGGCAGATGATAAAGACTACAATCCTGTAACAAAAGAAATTGAGCCAGGATATGCTAGAAAACAACATAAATTATTTTTAGAACAAAAAAAAGAAGAACGCGAAAGATTACAGGAATTAAAAAAAGCGCTTGCCAGTTTAAATTTAACCTATAATAAATTATCAAAAAATAATTATGAATTAATTGCAACATGGGGAAAGCATTTATCAGGGCAAATTTTATCTAAACAAGGAGATTGTGTTGCAGAAGTAGGTATAAAAAAAAGAAAACCATTTTTGAATTTAACTTACCTGGGCCAATTTGATAAATTTAATTTAAGAAATATTAAAGAAACTCTTGAATTTAAAGAATTCTTAAATAAGAATAAAATTATTTACCTAGAAAAACAACCCAAAGAAGAAGTTTTGAAACAACTTGAGAAATATTCTATTGAAACAGACAAATTAAAAGAAGAAACATCTGAATTAATAAAAATCATTAATACCTAATCTCCTTTCTTAGAAATCTTATTCAGTTCTTTAATCATCTCCTTCATACCTGTAGAACCAAAACTTTTCTCTCCCCTCTCTGTCTGAGAAAGTCTCTTCACTTCAACCATCTTTGCCTTTACAACAGGAACAATTATTATCTGGGCAATCCTCATGCCCTGTTCAACCTCAACAGTCTTATCATTCATATTCACGAGAATTATTGATACCTCTCCCCTAAATCCGCTATCGAAAGTACCTGCAACGGTGTGCACATTCATCTTCTGCACAATCCCAGCCCTGTCTCTTACTATTCCCACGTGTCCCTTAGGAATTTCAATTGCAATTCCTGTCCTCACTTCCTTCTGTTCAAGAGGAAAAAGAGTAACATCCTCCATTGCCTTAATATCAAAACCTACATCACTATCAAGAGCATACTCGGGAGTTCCTGCCTCCTTGGATAATTTAAGAAAGTTAAGCACGACCTTTTCTTCACCCTCTTTTTTAGGCTTTTTATCAACACCCTTCTTCATGAATAGAAAATATCAAATGAACTTTATAAATTCTGCTGAATCATGAAGGGCATACCAAACACAAAAACCTCAAGCTTTTTAAATGAACTTTTTCTAAAATAGTTAATCAAAATGGCAAAAGGAATGTATCATTACATAAAAGAAGCCTGGAAGAGTCCAGATCTGGACACTCTTAGGTCAAGGATGATAGAATGGAGAAAAGAACCTGTTCAGGTTAATGTAGACAAGCCCCTCAGACTTGACAAAGCAAGAGCTCTTGGGTATAGGGACAAAAAGGGTTTTGTAATAATAAGAGTGAGAGTTAAAAGAGGGGGACACAAAAGACCAAGGCCTAATAAAGGAAGAAGAGGAAAAAGAATGCACACAAGAAAGAATCTTAAGATGTCTTACAAATGGATTGCGGAACAGAGAGTTGCATCAAAGCACA
>CAZFSJ010000066.1:0-3614 GCA_964521605.1 Candidatus Woesearchaeota archaeon | reverse complement strand
CTCCCGTGAAGTTCTGTCCTGAATGCGGAACAAAGATGGAACAGCCAAAGAAAGAATGATTAATGTGAATATTTTTTAATTATGCTGTTTATCAAAATCATTCTTTAAAGAGACATGGAGAAAGGAAATAAATCACTTTCAGAACATTTCTCTCTTTACTATCAAGATATACAATATCCTTCTCTTTAACATATATCTGATTATTATCAAGGACGAGGTGGTCAGGTCTCAAACTTGCTCTTGTAACCTCTCTTCTTTTAAGGTCTTGATTAGAATTAAGATATTTCAATACAGGCAAAATATTGTTTCTCTCAGATTCTGTTACTTCAAAAAGTATTTCAAGGGTTTTTACAGGTTCTCTTTTCATTGACATAAACTACTCTTACATATTAACCTTTAAAAACAAATCTGCACTAAAAAATACATGACAGAAGCAAAAATACGCCAGCCAATTGTAACGGTATGCGGACACGTTGACCATGGAAAGACCTCAATATTAGATTGTCTTAGAGGAACCTGTGTCCAGGGAGGGGAAAAAGGGGGAATAACACAGAAGATATCTTTCACATCCTATCCTGCAGACCAGCTTAAGGTTTCCTGTCCCCTTATAGGGAAAGCTGGAATAGACCTTCAAATACCCGGATTCCTTCTTATTGATACCCCCGGCCACGCAGCATTCACAAATCTCAGAAAACGTGGTGGAAGTCTTGCAGACCTCGCAATACTTGTAATTGACATAAACGAAGGGATAAAACCCCAAACAGCAGAAGTAATTCAAATTTTAAAATTAAACAAGACTCCATTCATGATAGCCATGAACAAAATTGACAATATTTCAGGGTGGAGAACAAACCTCGACAAACCCCTGAAAAAAAGCGTGGAATCACAGGCATCAAATGTAAAACAGACTTTTGATGAAAGATATATGACGCTTATAGGATCACTAAACAGCCATGGATTTGATTCAGATTTATACTATAACATTCAGGACTTCACAAAAAAAATAGCACTGATACCCTGCTCAGCACGTACAAGAGAAGGAATTCCTGAACTGGTTATGATGCTATGTGGAATCAGTCAAAAATACCTTGCAAACAAATTAAAGATAGGAAAAGACCCAAGAGGAGTGCTTCTTGAGATAAAAAAGGAAAAGACAACACATTATATTGAGGCAATACTTTATGATGGTGAATTAAAAAAGACAGATGAAATAGCAATTGCAAATTTTAATACAGAAAAACCCCCAATAATAACAAAAATAAGAGTTCTTGAAGAGATAGAACCTTTATGTGCAAAATTCAGTCCAAAAGACACAGTACATGCTTCAACAGGAATAAGAATGCAACTGGTTGATAAGGAAGAGATCCTTCCTGGAATGCCTTTTGAAATTTACAAAGACAATCTTGAAGAACTTAAAGAAAGATTCAAGAAAGAGATATCTGAAAAAGTAAAAACAAAGGGTGCAGGAATAATTGCAAAAGCAGATTCACTTGGAAGTCTTGAAGCACTTCTTTACCTTCTTGAAAATCAAAAGATACCTGTTGTCAAAGTAGGGATAGGAAATGTAAACAAGGCAGATGTAATATCTGCCAAAGCAAATATTGAAATAAATGAACTTGATGCAATAATCATAGGTTTTAATGTCTCCGTTGAAGAGGATGCAAAAGACCTTATAAGAGACCAGGGAAAAAACATAAAAGTCCTTACGGACGAGGTTGTCTATAAGCTGATTGAAAATCTTATTGACTGGAGAACAGAAAAACAAAAAGCAATTGAAAAGAAAAGACTCATGGAACTTGCAACAATATGCAAATTAAAGATTCTTCATCAGTATGTCTTCAGAAATACTAACCCTGCAATATTTGGAGTAAAAGTTGAAGCAGGAAAACTCCATGTCCAAACCCATTTTGTAGATGAAAAGGGGGATAAAGTAGGAAAAATAAAAAACATAGAAGCGGACAGGAAATCAGTCCATGAGGCAACGGAAGGAATGGAAGTTGCAATATCTATGCCAGGAATAAACTTTGAAAGATTCATGAAAGACAAGAACTTCATATATGCAAACATATCAGAATCACAATTCAGGAACTTCAAGAAAAACAAAGACCTTCTAACAGGACCTGAAATGAAACTGCTGCAGGAGTTTGCTGAAATAAAAAGAAAAACAACTCCTGAATGGGGGATGTAACCAAAACTTTAAAAATGAATTCTTCATATATAAAGCATGAAAAAAGGTGCAATAAGCGTTATAATTACACTGATGGTATTATCATCAATATTCTTTATAACTACAGTATCTGCAGAACCATGCAATCCTGAAATATCAATAATTAATCAGGATCCATATCCTGCAATACCAGGAGACTATGTAAAGGTGGTATTCCAGATAGATGGTCTTGAGAACAAAGCCTGTGGAACAGTGACTTTTGGAGTAAAAGAGGATTATCCTATTTCTCTTGACCCAAACACTCCAAATCCAATAACAATAAACTCAGGATTATTCCAGAAAGATTACGGCTCTTTTTACCTTGCGCCATATAAATTAAGAATAAGTGATAATGCGCTTGACGGAGAAAACCCAATTGAAATATTTTATTCAACAGCAGGGGGTGTAAATGTAATTAAAGACTTCAACATAACTGTTGAGGATACAAGGGCAGACTTTGAGATAACCGTTAAAGATTATGATTACACCACAAGAATTCTTACATTTGAAATATTAAACGTTGCAAAAAGCGATGTAAAGGCCATTGCAATAGATGTACCCCAGCAGAGCAATATTGAGATAAAAGGACCAAACAGAAATATTGTTGGAGATTTAGATTCTAATGAGTATACCACAGCAGATTTTGAGGCGATACTTCCTGAAGGTGTGACAAACATAAATCTTAATGTATCTTATACAGACTCTTCAGGAATAAGAAGATGGATAGAAAAGACAGTTCAATTTGATTCATCCTATTTCACAGGACGTGATATAAACAAGAAGAAACAACCATACTGGCTTTACATAGTAGTAATCCTTGTTATTGCATGGTTTGTCTGGAGAAGGATGAAAAAAAAGAAGAGAGAAGCTGAGAGAAAGAAAAAACGTGCAATGATGTAAAACCTCTTCCTATGAACAAAATCTTACAAGACTTTCAACTCTTCTATTCACTGTTTTGCTGTTGAG
Source organism: Candidatus Woesearchaeota archaeon (assembly GCA_964521605.1). GTDB lineage: Archaea > Nanobdellota > Nanobdellia > Pacearchaeales > GW2011-AR1 > MWBV01. Next base: position 442 of record CAZFSJ010000066.1, on the reverse strand, counting down.
AGCTTTGGTTAATTCTTTTCTTTCTTCTTCTGAGGGTTTCTTAGGATAGGTTGTCTTGAAATCTCCAAAATATTCCCCTTCCCATGAAGTAAGTCTAACATTATATTTGGGATTTTCTATTTTTCTGGATTTAATCTCGTAAAGAGTGTCAACTGCAAACTTTTTTAGGTCTTTAAAACCCACTTCTGAAAAAACACGCCGATTATCTGCTACTACATCTCCCGAATAAAATTCAAACCTATCGCTGATTTTATTATAAAAAGAAACCAAACGGATATTTACTTTTGCCATAGAATTATTTAAAATAAACCCTATAAAAGAATTATCATAATATAAAACACATATCCATTCTTACTCATACCTCAATGCATCAACCGGATTTGTCTTTGAAGCCCTTAAAGAAGGCAATGCTCCAGATATTGCTCCTGTAAGTGTTGCGAAT
>CAZFSJ010000065.1:1982-3633 GCA_964521605.1 Candidatus Woesearchaeota archaeon | reverse complement strand
AGTTAATTCCCGCATCAGATAATACATCCAGGTTAAAAAGATTTGTTCCTGAAGCTTCCTTGTTTACATTGAATGTAAGAAGCACGTCTCCTGATTCTCCTGCATCAAGATTCAAAAGGCTCCTGTCAAAAGAGACTGAAGATGCCCAGTTTGTATAGGCTGATGCATCAAGAGTATAGGTTGCCTGATTGTTTCCTGTATTTGTAACTGTTGCCTTAACAACAAGAGGTTGTCCTGCCTCTCCGCCTGATTGTAACAACGCAATTACTGATGCCTTTGCAGCAGCGCAATCTCCCTTAACCACAAGAGGTACTTTGAATGTTGCGTCCTCATCATCTCCACTTCTATAAATATCTCCATTATCATCATATACACTTACAGAAAGAGTGTATGTCTTTGCTTCTGTATCCTCTGGAAGAGTTACCGGAACATTAAAATCAGAGTTATCCATTGAGTCTATATCTCCTATTTCAACTTTCTGGTTAAGTCCAAGCTCTTTGTTTGTTATCATAACATAAACGTCGCTCTGGTCTCTTGAACCTATGTTCCAGACGTCTGCTGATAACTGGAAGCTTTCATCACACTGAACGGTTTCTGGAGCTTCAAGATTATTAAGTATGACGAAGTTTCTGTCAATAACAAGTTTTCCTGTCTCAGAATCACTTGCACATGTGTTATCTCCTTCGTATGTTCCGTCTGCAATCACTCCTGTAGCTCTTGCGTAAAGAATATAATCTCCTTTCTTAAGGTCCTGAAGGTCTTCGTCCATCTTAGTGTCAATATTGAAGGTTATTGTTGTAGTCTCTCTGTCTCCACTGTCAAGGTCATAGCTGTCTTCCTCATCAACTTCAATTGCCCATGTCTTTGATTCAGTGTCGTAAAGACCCCATTCAAGAGAAACATCATTCAAGTCTTCATCTCCTTTATTATCAACTCTAACGTCAAACTGAACCTGGTCAAATGGATACCAGTCCTTGTCTTTTCCAAATCCACTGTTTACCTGAATATATCTTATTGATACGCTCAAATCTCCCTGATTTCCATATTCACAGAAGTCTGAAGCAGCAAATTCAATTGATTTTGTTGCGTCTCCTGAAGAAGTTCCTGTTGCATCCAATGTTGCAGTATATGTCTTCTGGAATTCAAAATTGAATCCGTCTTCAACAGTATAAGTTACATTAACGACCTTTGAAGATCCTGAAACTGTGTTAAGTGCGACAACAGCAGGTGAAAGTGAGAAGATTATTGTCTTACCTGAATTGTCTGTAAGAGAAGGCACATCCAAATTAACTGTCTCGTTCTGATTACTTGAAACAGTAAGATTAAAAGAACCACTTGATTGTGAAAGTGAACTGACTGAAGGGGTTAAAGTAATTGTTGCGCTTGCTAATCCAACCAAAAGTACAAATGCAAAAATACTTGCAAACAAAAGATTTGATTTTTTGTTTATCATTTTGTAATCATTCCAGAGTTACTATGGTTTATAAATATTTCTATTTTTGAGCATATATCTGTTTTTTACGGAATTTCCACATTTCCAAAAGAATAAATCATTTTTCCCATCGACAAATATGAATTCAAAAAGTTTATATATTTTGCAAACCAGTCTATTGAATAAAAATGGCGATTAAATCCCACGAAAATTTTGTTG
>CAZFSJ010000065.1:0-1972 GCA_964521605.1 Candidatus Woesearchaeota archaeon | reverse complement strand
CCTGAAAAACAATAAATTTTGCCGAGAATAAATAATAATTCAAAAAGTTTATATAATTTGCAACATAAGGAAAGAGTATAAAATGGTGATTAAATCTCATGAAAATTTTGTAGGTGCGTGGATTTTTGCAACGGGAGTGATATTAGCAGTTATAATAGGAATTGCTGCCACTTTTTTCATACCAATATCAAAGATAGCAAGTTACAGTTCTCCAATATATGCAGTCCTTGTAATACTTGGGCTTGTGGTGGGTGTGAAAGTTAATGTTTCTGGAAAGGATTCTCAGACATTCCTTATTTCAAGTGCAGTTCTTGTGATAGTGAGCAAATTTGGAATGGAAAGTGTTACAGGTTCACTGATAGGAATAGGGGTGGGGGATTTAGTCTCATCTGTATTTGGGGCACTATTGGTGCTGTTTGTGCCTGCAACAATAATTGTGGCACTGAAAACATTGTTCTCAATCACGAATGTGTAAATAAAAGAAAGAAGATATTAGTATATTATAATAGGTAAAATGTTAAATCATCCTATTATTATAATAAAAACCCCTCAGGTATTATAATATGGGTGATTAATAAACATCCAAAAATAACAATTTCCAATTAAAACATCATCCTTAAAGAAAATAAACTTTTATTCAGGAAAATCAGTAATCATCAAACTTATCTTTTGGTTCTGGTTTTGGTCTATCAACCTTCTGTATCTTTGCGAAAGAAGGTGTTGCAATAACCAGGTTCTCTCCAAATCCCGCAATTGTTCCCTCAAGAGCATCAGTTGTCTTCTTAAGTTTTGAAATCGCTCTCTTAAGTTCAATCGGGTCTTTTTGCTTCAAAGTTTTTATATCAACAACAGTGATTGTGTATCCTTCTCTTAAAGCATTAAGAACTTCATTTATATCCTCGTACTGCTTTAAAGTGAAGAGTTTAACCATCACCTTATGATCTTTCTCTTCTTTGGTCAGATCGATTTCAAGATATTCATCTCCGTCTCTTCCGCCAGAAGCTGAAAAAGCTTTTTTTATTTTTTCAAACACCATGATAAATTTATACTTGAGAGATTTATAAAGATTTCGGATTTTTTTTGTATATTTCAGGATTAATGCTTCAAACTATCTTCTCTTATCTTTTCAATCCTTTCTGAAAGTGAATTTTCCTGTTTTTCAAGGTTTTGCAGTCTTAATTCAAAGATTTTTACCTTGCTTTCTATCTCTTTCTTTATGTTTGCCTTGTCTGCCTTTATCATTATCTGACCTATAACCTTAAACACATCATCCCCTGATTTTTCAAGCTCTTTAAGAGATTCTTTTGCCTCAGAGAGTTCCATCTGAAAAGCCTGTTTCTGAAAGAGTATATTTTGCAGACCTTGTTCTAAAAACTGTATTTCCTGCATATCTTTTTCTTCCATAAATCACTCCGCTTTCACTACTTTTACTTTAGTCCTTGGCTTGAAAAAGATTTTGCTCCCACAAAAAGGGCAAAGGAATCTTTTTTCAAGGCTCTTGTCTGTGACTTTTTTTCCGCATTTAAAACACTTGTAAGTTGCCATCTTTATTCCTCAAGAGTATATGTGTCTCCTGCAAATTTTTTGTTGCATTTTGAACATTGCCATATGCCATTTGAAAGCCTTTTAGCTCCAGGCCTGTTGCAGAAAGGACACTTTTGTTTTTTTCTCTGTTTGCTCTCTACCTGGACAAGCTTGTTTCTCACTTTCTTTCCGTATCTTGCTCCAAATCTTCCTGCTGATTTTGTTTTTTTTGATTTTGTTGTCATTTTCTATTCTTGTTTTTTAATATAAATGGGACTACCCGGATTTGAACCGGGGTCGCGAAGTCCCAAACCTCGAAGGCTAACCAGGTTACCCCATAATCCCATGCAAAAGATAGCTAATTTCGATTTATAAAGTATTTGATTTGGATTACTTTTTCTTTGCCGGTTCTTTTGCTTTTGCTGCTGGAGCCGCTTTTGCTGGTGCT
>CAZFSJ010000064.1:0-3690 GCA_964521605.1 Candidatus Woesearchaeota archaeon | reverse complement strand
ATGAGAAATGGGTTTTTTATAAATTTGTATGTACTCCAGAGTGTATTGTAAAAGATGTAGTTTGTAAGATTACTTATAATTTTTTTGGGCAGCCCTGACATTCTTGAGGAGCTGGTCCATGCTGTCTTCAAGCTGTTGCTTATTTTTGGTTCCTGTGCATACAAGTTTACCATTGCTGAATAGGAGGAAAGTTGCAGTTGGTTCTATGAGTTTATATACAAGTCCAGGGAATTGTTCTGGTTCATACTCTGTATTTTCCATTTCAAGAGCCAGAAAATTAAGATTTAGCTTGAGTTCAATACTTCCTGATGCAACTATGTTCTGTACTGTTATCTTTGGCTTTCCAGTTATGTTTACATTTATCTTTTTAAGTTGTTTTATTACAGCGTCTATAACTTCTCTTACCTGTGTAAGAGATTTTGTACCGGTGCACACAAGGTTTCCCGATGAAAATACTAGGACTGCTGATTTTGGCTCCTTTATTCTTAGTACAAGTCCAGGGAAAGTTTCAGGATTGTATTCTGTATTTGGCTGTGTTCTTGCAAGTTTTGTAAGGGGCACGGGCTTACCTAAAGAAGCAGTTGCGACAATATTTTGTATCTTATAATTGCTTTGTGCTGATGCCATTTTACTTATTTATAAAGAAAATCTTGGTTTATAAAGGTTTTTAAATGAGTCGTCGGGGTTCCGAGGAGCAATTTGCCTGTTTTAGGGGTATTTTTTAGGAGATAAATACTTATTAATTCCTCTTTTTTTAAAAGGGTATGAAATATGGAACAATTTGCTGTATTGATTCTGCTGAAGGAATATTGATGATTAGGAAATTTGACAACAGAAATGGCGATCCTAATTCAGGATATTGCACTCTTCCTGGTGGAAAACTAGAAGCTTATGAAAAGGGTTTGGGAAGTATAGAAGGCAGAGTATCTTCAACCATAAGGGAAACGGAGGATGAAACAGGAATAAAACCCCTTAATCCGGTATTCATAGGAACTGTGCTTTTTGATAACAAAGACAGGAAATTCACCAACTGGCCAAATCCGGATAATTTTCTTGTTAGCGTGTTTTATACGAAGGATTATTCAGGAGAATTAAAAGAAAAAAGTGATGAGGGAGTTCCTTTTTGGGCAAAGGATTGGAAAGAGGTTGATTCTCTTCCTTCAAATCCAGGAGACAGGCTTTTGTATCAATGGATTAGGGAGAAGAAGAATTTTTTTGGGGTTATAAAACATAAGGAAGAAGAAATTGATGAATCTGGAAGCTGGTTTGATTTCTTTTAAACTAATCAGTTTTTTCTCTTTTTAATGAAATTCTTTTCAATATACTCTATCAATTCACTTCCCTTTATCTGTGTGCTTGAGGGGCCTCCACGTATGTAAAATTCTTCTTCATTTTCAGGTGTTTTTAGGAAAACAGGTTTTGGGCTTTTTTTGCAGTCTATCTTGAGAATTGTTTTTTCATCAACTTCTAGGAAACTTATTTTTATAAGTGGGAGGGCATTTTTTCCAAGTCTCGTCTTTATTAAATTGGATATGTGCAATGCGAATTTATCATTGCTGGGGAAACCGTCTTTTTTTATTCCAAGAAATTCTCCTGAATCATTTATTCCTATCAAAAGTGTTCCTCCCTTTGAATTCATGAAAGCTGAGAGGGTCTTTAATGCAGAATGTTCTATCTTCCTGTCAATTTCATTTGTGTGAAGATTTATTCTGAATGTTGATTTGAATTCAAGTGATTCGTTCTCTCCCTTTTTTATTATTTCAAGAATTTCCTGTTTCATTGCTTCCGGTTTCTTGAAGAGGTCTGGATTTTCTTTTGTAAGTTTCTTGAAAAATATTCTCAGGAATCCTTTTTCATATTTCATATAGAAATATCCTATTAATGATGAGATTGCAGCACCAATAACAACAAAAGTTAAAGTTTCCATGGAGTAGGCAAGGTTGCTTGCTGAAAGAGGATATTTCATAATAAGCTTAAGATAATATTTTGCCAGTTCTATTATTACCCCAAACATTATTGAAAAATTGAAAGAGAAAAGTATTATTAGAAAATAATTCTTTTTTATCTGGTCTGCAGAGTAGAGTATTGCAAGTATCATGAATCCTATCATTGAAATAAAAACTCCAAAGAATATTGGGACCACTATGCCGCTTATCTTTCCAAGAACAAGGGTTATTATAACAAATACAAGCAGAGACCACTCGAATAGTCTTGGTATCTTTATCTCGTATCTTGATTTTATTACCTGTGGCAAGAACATTAGTATGAGAAGAAAGATATTTGTGGATACAATATGCCAAAGATGATTATAGAGGCTGGTTATTATTGATATAATTAATATGACCTTTAGGGATAACGCAAGATAATCTCTGGTCTCTGACATGAATTATTGAGAGCACAAAGATTTATAGTTTTTTGGGTGGAAGAAATTTTATTGTTGAGAATATCCCTGTTTGAAACTTCCCCTGTTTTGAGGAGGTTGTTGTGGTTGGGAAGGTGAAGTGTTTTGAGGAGAATATTCATAATTAAAGGCGGTTTGAGGAGGTTGTTGTGGTTGGGAAGGTAAAGCGCTTTTTGGAGGATAATTTCCAGGAGGAGATTGTGAAGGAGGGAAATTAGAGGGTCCCGAAGGAGGGTTCTGAGAGTTATTTTTTCTTTTGAATAATATTATGAGAACAATTATTATAAGAAGTATTATTATTCCTATTACTATTGGAATCATTATGTTTGTCTCTTTTTTGCAGGTCTGTGTTGTTTTTGTCTTTCCCTGTGAAGTTCCGCAATCATTATTATCCGTGCATGTTCTTGTCTGAGTAAGGTTTTTTGGGCATTTTTCAGGAGAGAAAGAAGTGCATTTCCAGTCTGGTATGCATTCTTCACAGGACTGGTTTTCTACTGGTTTTTCAGAATCATTTCCGCAGCTGTTCATATCAACACAAGTCCTTGTTCCGCAATTATTATCATAATCACTCCAGTCATCACATTCCCAATTTGGAATGCATGGGGGTTGTGGAACTATTTCAATAACTGCAGAATGCATTAATCCAGTTACGATGAATTTATCCCCTGAAATATTGCATGTAAATTTACTGTTGTTTCCTGGACATTCTATGGTATATTCATCGGGGAGACTACAATCAGAGGTTATCTCACTAATATTTTGTATTTCTGCGTCTTTTACACATACTGAAGTTGACTCATTACTAAGTTTATCAATAGTTAGGTTCTTTTCATAATTAAGTCCATTGATTATTATGTAACCTCTTGAAGAATTTGCTGGTTGTTTATCTATGTATATTCCTGTCCAGTTTAAATTCCAGTCTGTAAGATTAATCTTTGTTTCTACAATAGGATTGTTATCTTCTGTTATTTCAACTTCCTGCTCTCCTTGGTAATCTCTCATAATATTTAAGTCGGAATTGTTAACTTTCACTTTTATTCCTTTAATAGAAGTATTTATTGGAGATGTCCAATTTTCGAATTGTTTTCTTTTTGCTGAGGACAGAGGTAAATTATCAATCTCAGCATAGAGATATATATCAAGGCTTATGTTTGTAAATATGAATCCTACCTTTAAGAGATCTCCATCTGGATTAACAGATTGTCCAAATAGTGTTATGTTGCCCATCTTTTGACTTTCCTTGAAGAGATACACTGACATATTATCATATTCTTCTGATCCAGGATCTT
>CAZFSJ010000063.1:0-3696 GCA_964521605.1 Candidatus Woesearchaeota archaeon | reverse complement strand
AATGAGGAGAAGGATTATTTAAGTCCGGAAACTGCACAGGCAGCTTACCTTTTATTTAAGGAAGAGTTTCAGGCTACAAGGAGCAAGCTTCCTCTTGGACTCGCAATAACAGACAAGGCTTACAGAAATGAAATATCCCCTAGGCAGATGTTCTTTAGACTTAGAGAATTTTCTCAAGCTGAATTACAGATATTTTTTGACTCAGAGAAAATAAACGAACATGAGAGATGGGAAGAGGTTAAAGATAAAAAATTGAGGATTAAATTTGCAGATAAAGAAGATGTGGAAGAAATTAAATGCGAAGAGTTAAATAAAAAATTTGAGATTCCTAAGTTTTATCTTTTTCATGCAGTTAAAGTTCAGGAGTTTTATCTGAATGTTCTTGTAATTCCCAAAGAAAAATTTAGATTAAGGGAACTAAATAAAGAGGAAAGAGCATTTTACAACAAGATACATTTTGATGTTGAGGTTTTATTGGATACTTTAGGAGGATTCAAAGAAGTTGCAGGAATTCATTACAGAACAGACCATGATCTTCTCGGGCATAGCAAGGTTTCTGGAAAAGATTTAAGTGTCTCCTACGAAAACAAAAAAATACTTCCACATGTTTTGGAGTTGAGTTTTGGAATTGACAGGAATATCTGGACATTGCTGGATGTCTTTTACTCTCTTGGGAAAGAGGGAAGCATGTTCGAATTTCCCCCAAACATCGCACCTGTTAAGGCTGCTGTCTTTCCTTTGGTTAAGAGAGAAGATTTTGAAAAGATTGCAGATGAAATAGTCAAAGATTTGAGAAAAGAATTCAATATCGCATATGACAGGACAGGAAGCATTGGAAGAAGATACGCAAGGAATGATGAGATTGGAACTCCGTTTTGCATAACCATCGACGATGATTCTGTTAAGAAGAAAGATGTTACAATACGTGATAGAGACTCAAGAGAGCAGAAGAGGGTTAAGGTAAAAGAACTGAAGGACACACTTAGAAAACTTATAAGTTCTGAGATGAGTTTTGAAGATATTTAATTTTTTATAATCGAGTTTATTGTATTAACTTTTATTTTTTTGGAGCAATCTTCTTTTATTAATTTATAATCGCTTTTTATTATCCTTTTCTTGTTTTTGTCAAGGTCTGTTAGTGTTATCTTTTCTTTTGTTCTCGCAGTGACTAATATAAGCAAGAATGAATTTATGACTCTTTTGTTTTTCCTCAGATGTTCTATTGATATTGAGCTAACTTTTGAGAGATTTGCATTTACATTATGTTTCTCCTTCATGATTCTCTTTACAGAATCTTTTAATGATTCCCCCAAAATTATTTTTCCTCCTGGAAGACTGAGAAAGTCTTGATAAGGTCTTTTTTGGCGTTTATACAGGAAGGCTTTTTTATTGTCTCCTATTAAAATAAGCACAACAGGCAGGAGAGCATCTTTTTCAGAGATATATGGTATAAGGCGTTCTGAACTTTCTGTTAGTTTGTAAAAATCCCCCTCTTTTTGCAGAACATTGCTCTTTATAAGTTTCTTTAAATGATAGTCAAGTTTATTTGAACGTATGCCTGAGAGTTTTTCAATCTCATTAAATTTTAGTCTTTTGTTCGTCAAAAACGGAGATATAATTCTCTTTTCCATCTACTCAAGTTTTTTGAGGAATTATTTAAATATTATTATGATGAAGTTTTTTTATGTCCGACAGAAATCTGACCCATTATGTTGTTGTCACAGGAATTATTGTTAACAAAGAGGGGAAATTTCTGATAACTAAAAGAGCAGACTGGGAAAAAGCTTTTCCTGGGAGATGGACCGTTCCAGGAGGAAAGCTGGAAGTGATTGATTATGCATTGCGTGATAAAGACACTCCGTATCATTGGTATAATGTTATAGAAGACCTTCTTAAAAGAGAAGTAATGGAAGAAGTGGGGTTGGAGGTAAAGAATATTGATTATGCTACAAGTTTGGTTTACATAAGACCAGATAAAATTCCTTGTCTTATCATGAGCCTTTTTGCAGAGGCGGTTTCTGAAGATGTGAAACTTTGTAATGCTTTGACTGAACATGTTTGGGTCAACCTTGAGGAAGCAAAAAATTATGATCTTATCGAGGGAATTTATGACGAACTTTTTATGGTTGAGAAAAAAATCCACGGAGAAAAAATTTTGTGGGAACCAAATATAAAATCTGAAATATAAATAAAATATTTTATTTTTGTTCTGAATTTGCATAAAACTTATAAACATCTGTTTGTTCTTTTTTTTAATTAAATGAGAGGTGGAAAAATGGCAAAGAAAAAAGCTGCTAAGAAGAAAACTGCTAAGAAGACAACCAAAAAAGCAGGTAAGAAAAAAGCAGGCAAGAAAAAAAGAAAGTGAAATTTCTTTTACCTTTTACATTTATTTTTTATTTTTATTAATTAAACCTCTTATTCTATAGCAACCTTTATTAAATCATTTATCTTCCCTTCTATATAAATTTGACATACAAAGATGGTGAAGATAGCTATAAACGGTCTTGGAAGGATTGGCAGAGCATTTTTGAAGATTGCACTTGAGAAAAAACTTGAAGTTGTTGCAGTAAATGATTTGGCAAACATAGAAACCATTGCTTATTTGATAAGATATGACTCTGTATATGGAAATTATTCTGAAAAAGTAGAGGGGGGAAAGGGTTTTCTTAAGATTGGGAGTAAAAAAATAAACTTCTTTTCAGAGAGAGATCCTGAGAAATTACCCTGGAAAAAACTTGGAGTTGATGTTGTTATTGAGTCTACAGGAGTGTTCAGGGATAGGGAAGGGGCAGGAAAACATCTTGTTGCAGGAGCAAAGAAGGTTATAATAAGTGCTCCAGGAAAAGACCCAGATGTGACTATTGTTTTGGGTGTTAATGAAAAAAAACTGAAAAAAGAACATAAAATAATCTCTATGGGTTCATGCACCACAAATTGCCTTGCTCCATTGATAAAAGTTCTTAATGATAACTTTAAAGTGGAAAAAGGATTCATGACAACTGTGCATGCTTATACTAATGACCAGGTTATCCTTGATGCTCCTCATAAAAAACTAAGGCGTGGAAGAGCAGGAGCAGTTAATCTTATACCCACTTCTTCTGGAGCTACAACTGCAGTTGCAGAAGTAATACCTGAACTTAAAGGGAAGTTGGATGGTTTGGCAATAAGAGCTCCTGTTGCATGCGGGAGCATTGTTGATTTTGTAGGTATTCTGGGGAAAGAAGTCACGAAAGAGCAGGTTAACGATGCGCTTAGAAAAGCTTCTGAAAAAGAGATGAAAGGAATATTGGAATATTCAAAAGATGAGCTTGTATCCTCTGATGTGATAGAAAATCCACACTCTTCCATATTTGATTCTTTGTTAACACAAGTCAATGGCAGGATGATTAAAGTTTTTTCATGGTATGACAATGAGTATGGATACTCAAACAGGCTTGTTGACCTTATTAAGCTTCTTAAATGAAGATAAAACCAGAAGAGGAAAATTTTAAATGAAGACAATTGATGATTTTGATTTCAAGGGAAAAAAGGTTCTTCTGAGGTCAGACCTTAATTCTGACGTGCAGAAGGGGAAGTTACTCAGGTCAGAAAGAATAAAAGAATCTGCAAAAACAATAAGAGAATTAAAGAAGAAGGGTGCAAGGGTTGTAATACTTGCCCATCAGGGAAGACCAGGAGAAGATGATTTTCTTT
>CAZFSJ010000062.1:0-3814 GCA_964521605.1 Candidatus Woesearchaeota archaeon | reverse complement strand
CGGGGAATAAGCTATGTTTGAGAAGTCTATTCCAAATATTGTTGATTTCCCTACCTGCAAACTTACTTTTGCAACACCATTGAAGAAATTGTTAATAGCATCAAATGCGAGGGTTCCTGTATTTGAAGAGGACATTGCAGAATCTGCATATGCTGCCACAGAAGAAAGTTCTGATATTGAAAGTTTATTCAAACTTCCTTCTTTTGTACCTGTAGGTATTGCAACAAGCGTTACAAAAAGGTCTGAATTTGCAGTTGAATCTTTTAATGTAGAACCAACATATCCAAGATAGACATACTTCTCAACTGCATTCCCATTTAAAGTATCTTGAATGGTGTAAAGATAATCTCCTGCAGCATAATCTCCAATTTTATCATTAATTTTAAGAAGGACTTTTGGAGAGAAATACAAAGTTTCTGATGACCTATCTTGAGAATTATCGGCTCCACTACAAGTTACCTTCACCTGAGAACTTACCCCATTCTTCTGAAGACTGTAAACAGTACATTTGCCATCCAAGAAAGATTCTCCTTCAGCAAGTTCAAGATAATCACTATTGACTCTTATCAATGCTCTTGTATCAGGATTGACAACTCCCTCTAGTTTCAACTGAAGACTTGCAAGGCAGGGACTTAATTGAGGGAGGAATAGTTTACCGGAAGTATCTCCTGTCTTAAGATTGATTCCGGAAGCAAATTTTGCAAGATTATATGTTCTCTGCCCTGAAATAAGATTGCTTGCAACTGTATCATCTGAATATACTGTAAGAGTTGCGCTATCTGCATCCACGGAAGTTGCTCTTAAATATCCTTTTCCATTCCAAAAAGAATATTGCACATAATTGCTTTGCCATTCTCTATCATTCATAAGAGGAAGATAAAATATAGCACTTCCAACCCCAAAAACATTTTGTGCATCATAATTCAGTGTTGCAGTAAGATTTCCCTCGACCCAGCATATCTCTGTTCCAACGCCATCTTTCCTACAGTTTGTAAGTGCAGATTCGTTTGGCTGTTGTCTTAATGTTATCACAACATATCCAAGATTCTGCAAAGCCAAAAATCCCTGAAGGTCTGTCTCTGTGTCAGGACTCCATCCGAAAAGAGAAGAAGTGCTGGAATAACCCAATGCAGACTGAGCAGGCATATAACCCAAATGTAAAACCTCCTGTGGATGTTCATTCTGGAAAGTAATTTTATTTATCTCATTAACTGTTATAAGAGGATTCATCTGAACAGCAGTCATCCTGCAGAAAACATTAACATTCTCTTCAGCAAGCAAGTCACTTCTTACAGGAGCAGGTGTGCAACCACTAAGTTCAATTAAAAAATCACTTCCCTGCTTACACATTGATTCATCAACTTGCAGACTAGTATATCCTGAAAAGGATTGTATGCTGCCAGCATTATTATAAAAAGGGGAGTATGCATTTGAATACACATACCCTCCAAGTATCAATGAAGTAAACATAACGATTCCAAATACAAATAATATGAACATGGATATTCCTTTATTATTCACGTATCTTTTCATTTGGTCTTTATCTCCAATGGATTGCTATCAAAGAGCATATAATTGGTTTGTATCTGTTCGAGTGAAGAGGGGTCAGGAAGACTTGAAGCATAAATTGCTATTACTCTTGAATTCCTAAGTTGACCTTCTGAAAAAGTATAATTTGCTTTTCCTCCTGCAGACAAAGCTTGTGAAATCATTTGTGAAGGAACCTGAACATCATAACATTGTTTCTTCGTTAAACCTATTGCTCCAAGTACAGAAGACATAGGAACAGTAACGCATTGCTGCTGGGTTGTTGCTCCAAGTTTAAGTGTTGAATTTTTGTATACATAAACCTGCACTTCATATTCTCCCTGAGGAAGCTGGACACTTTTTTGTATAGGATAATAAACAACAGTCGAATAATCATCTGAAACAAAATTCAGCACTGCCTCCCTGTTGTAAGCCCTATTATCAATCATAAGCTGGACACTCATATTATATATCTTGCTCAGATAAAGACTCATGCTTCCTCCTCTGACTGTTGAGTACATTACACTTTCATCTTTATATCCATCTGCTTTCACGTCAACAAATCCATTTACGCATTGAGGAAAAAGTCCTGAAAGCACACCTTCATGAGTAGCTCCTATATTACATTTAGCCCCCGCACACTCGTAGGAAATATATCCATCAACTGGCCTTGATGAAGCATCAAAGATGCTTATATTCATTGGTGTATTCTTGTCCTTACACAATTCTTCATCACTTAAACTCAAAGCTTCTCCTCCAGATACCTCTCTAGCAACATTTCTCTCAATAACAACAGCAACTGGAAATTGGAATATCTCCGATGCAGTCTCTCCTGAAACAACCTGAACAAGAACTGGGAATTTCATGCTATAGACAAAATGATAAGGAACATAACAAAAACCTATTATCCCAAGGCCTTGCTGGTTTCCAACGGGGTCTGCAACCATTATGGGACCATCGGAGGGATTAACTTCGAAGGTATAAGTCCAGTTCTGAGAGTTCAAGAATCTAACCTTTTGTTTTGAAGGAAGGTTTGGTATTTTTACATCAAAATAATCTTTTTTTGTATTCTTGCCCTTAAGAGCCAAAATATTTGCTTCCAATGCCTCTCTCAAAGTGTTAAAAATATTTATTGCGTTCCATGTCTCTGGGGCACAGGTTATATCAACTCCGTCAACGGGAGCATAAAGTCTGAGCACATCTATTGAATAATTCTCAAGGAAAGTGCCTTTTTGTTCTTCCTCATACACTTTAATTGCAGAGTCATAAAGTGAACCCAACTGAGAATTCAGTGTTATCTTATGCTCTCTTGCAACAAAACTCTCCTCTCCTCTTTTAATTGAAAAATCCATCTTTAAGTCAAGAGAAACTTTATTATCAAGTATTGTAATGCTTGCGTCTGGATTTCCCATTACAATATTGTATCCTTGTGAATAATATTCATCAAACAAACACCCCCTGGCATGTGTATTTATGAACCTTTCAAGTTCTTGTTGCATGTCCTTCTTTGAAGGAACCTGCTCTTTTTGGATGTTGTTTCCAGAGACATAGTACCAGTAGGGAATAGGATTCCCCAGGAAATCCAGCTGGGAGGAAAATGGCATGTACTCAGATCCCTTCTCATAATCTGGAAGATAAATATATCCTCCCTGGCTTTCTATAACATTGACTCCCTGAGCAAGATCTCCTCTTAAACAGGTAACAAAACTATTATAGATGGAAGAAACTTCGGAAGTCTGTTTATTCTTAAAAAGCGCATCCTTAAACACGAAGAAAAGAACGGAAAGAGCCACTATAAGTATTGCAAGAATTATGAATATTGCAACCTGTCCTTTTTTACTTTTGAAAAAAGAACATCCTCTATAAAATCTTGGTTTCACCCCCTTTAGTATCATTAAAACTTAATGGAAAATATCTATATAAAGTTTATTGAAATTTTCTGCGTCATTTGGAAACAAGATTTATTGAACTTAATGCCTTGGCGTAGAATAACCAGTAGATTTGAGGAAGTTTATTCCACCTATTACAAGAAGAGCACCTCCCACGGTGATTATCCACTTCTGAACGTTTGCAAAAGATGCGGGAATATTAATAAATGAAAATCCAAAATTCAGGAAATATGCAGCAAAGACTAAATAAACTATAAAGAAAAAAAGTCTTCCACTACCACCTGCCATAAATAAACCAAATAAAAGGTATATTTAAATATTTCTAATCCCCATTGTTAACCAAAGGTCCCATAGTCCAATGGCTAAGACGTGTCCTTGACGTGGACAAGACCCAGGTC
>CAZFSJ010000061.1:0-3824 GCA_964521605.1 Candidatus Woesearchaeota archaeon | reverse complement strand
AAATAATAGAGTTATGGAGATAAAGATATGACAGAAGAAATCAAAGTTTTAGAGTTTGACAAGCCAAACAAGAATAACAGAATTTATTGTAAGCAGCTTTTAAAGCATGTGCCTGATTCTGTTC
Organism: Candidatus Woesearchaeota archaeon; assembly: GCA_964521605.1. GTDB lineage: Archaea > Nanobdellota > Nanobdellia > Pacearchaeales > GW2011-AR1 > MWBV01. The sequence continues at coordinate 3,700 of CAZFSJ010000061.1, read as the reverse complement.
CAGTGTATAATTCTTTCATTATTGCTTCTCCTCCATCTCCCTTTATCCAGGTCATAAAATTTGGCTCATCAACAAAAATAAGTTTTCCCGATTGCTCCATCTGAAGTTCAATATCTCTTGCTTCCCTTGAATCAAGATTCTTTGCAACATAAACCAAGTTCTCCCAGGGTTTATTCGTGTTTACAAGGACCTCTCCTGCACTGTTTTCAAAGAGATTATCCTTAAGAGTATACTCCCCGTTATTTATATTGAGATTATATGAATAAAGCAATCCTTCACTATCCTCATGAGTTTTTATAAATATTTGATTCTCCTCTGAAGATGTCTGACCTGCCAATACGGGCATCCTCTCAGAATATATAGCGTTTCTTCCATCATCAATAACATAACTTCCCTTTCCATTAACCTTAAATGCCAAATCCCCTGAACCTGCATTAAGATCTTTTGAGACAACAAGATTTCCGTCATTCATTGTTATTTCAAGGTTTCTTGTCTTTGTCCCTATACCTTTAACCTCCTTGGAAGTCTGCATATCTCCAAATATTCCAGTTGATTTGGTAAGGTCCGTTGTATATCCATTCCCCCCCACATAGAATGTATCTTTCTTATAACTGAAATAATTCTCTCCAAGATGTTCTGTAGGGTTGAAATTCTCATCATAATAAATTTTAAGATTGCTTCCCGACACCTTAAAATCAACATTATTCACAAGTGCGTCAGTACCTGGACCTATCTCCGATATTCTTCCTTCTTTAGAAAGGGTTACCCTTCCAAATGAATTTCCATTATCAAGTCCCTTTACAATATTATTTCCAAGATTAAAATTTCCTGTTATTATATTCCCCTCTCCTGTTCCTTCTTTTTCAATGTTAAGAAAATTTCCATTCATCTTAAGATTGGAAAGTTTTCCAATGTCCTTTCCTGAACTGTCAAACAGCTTTGGTTTGAATCCTAGGGAATCTCCAGGTTTTCCATAGATTGTTGCCTTCCCATCATTATATTCAAGTCTCTGACCTTTCATAAGATTGTAAGTTCCAATGTCTTTGAAAGTGAAGGAAGTATCTTTTGTTGCGGTCAAATCGGCAGAGGTAATATCCCCTGATTTATCCAGATGTATTGATGAACCCTCTTCAACATTCTGAAAGATATCTTCTCCTATTTTGACGCTTCCCCCATCAGAGAAGGTCAAAGTGTCTTCCTTATCTCCTTCCGTAAAAAGTATCTTATCCCCTATTACCCCTATTAAATTCCCTATTTTCTGCATAAGCGTTGTTGAAGAAGCATCTCCACTAGTACTTCCTGTGTTTGTATCCCCCACAACAAACACCAAGGTTCCAGACAGAATAGATAATATTAATATAAACGCCAGAAAATATTCCCTAATACCCTTTAGTCTCATTTCCCAACCACAAACCTCAAGTTTAATTCTTTTTGTATGTCCGAAACTGAGAACCAAAGCACATTCTCCCTTGGAAGAGGTGTTGCCTTAACATGAACTGCATATTTTTCAGAAATGGAATCAATACAGGTTAAGCATACAGAATCTGTATCTCCTGAATAATCTTTTATAAGAGATTCGGATGCGTAATATATCTTTCCAAGGTCAGAATCAAAATCAGTATTAAAATATTTAAACACTCCTCTGTCTTCGCCTTTTGATACGGAAACAGGATAAACTACATTTACATCAACATCTTCCATATTTATTGTCACATCAGCAGATATGGTTCCCCTATTGAATTCAAATCCCTTTTCCTCAAAATAAGTAAAATTAACGCATTCATCAAGTTTATTTTTTATATAATCTCCAATTTCCCTTTCAACTCTCTCAAGAGAAGGCATTCTGTTTTTTAAATCTAGGTAATAATATGGGACTTCATCTGTATAATAATGAAATGCTACTTCTTCAGGAATCACATAATACCCTCCGTTTAATGCAACATCTTTTACTCCTTCCTGAGATAAAGATTCAACACATGAAAGAATCTTTACATAAACCTCCTGATTCTCTGAAGAACTACTCTGCACAGGAGCCTTATCGCGAAATATGAAAAACAGGGCAACCCCTGCAACAATGATTATTCCAACGATTATGAAAATAGTAATTTGCCCCTTTCTTGAACTAAAAAATATATTCATTGCATACCTCCTTTTAACCAAATAAATTTATTTCCTCTGGATTATAACGTTCTTTTTGGTTTTCTTTTCCAGAGTAAGAACCTTTTCTTTTCCTGTAGTCATATTCTTTATCTTAAATTTTTTCTTCTTGACTTCTTCTGCACCAACAAAAATCACCTGTCTTATGTTACAGGAATTTGCGTATTCAAGTGCCTTTGAAGGTTTTCCATAGAATATTGAAACTCTATTTCCACGTTCCCTTAACATGCCTGCAATCTTTATTGCCTGCTTGTCCTCATTTAATGAGACAATGAGGAATCTTTCTTTATCATAGTCAAAATTAGCAAGTGAAAAGAGTCTGTCAAGTCCAAAGCTTATTCCAGTACATTGAACTCCGTTAAATTCATAGCTTCCTCCCCCGCATATGGTCTCTTTCATTCCTTGAGTCTTTATCTCAAAGACTGTTCCATTATAATAACTTAATCCACGAGAAAGTGAAGGTGAAAACTCAATATAATTTTCAAGCCCATACATTTTAAGGGATTCCTCAAATTCTTTAATATCCGCATAGGAAGAATATCTTGAAAAATAATTCTCAGGCTTTTTAAAAATGTCAAGGAGTTTTTCGGCTCCATATTTCTTGAGATTTTCCCTGACCTCTTTTTCAGACAATTTGTCCAGTTTATCAATCTCTTTTATAACGCTAATTCTCTCTTTTTCAGCAATACCCTCTTTATCCAAAATCTCATTAAGCAATTTCCTGTTGTTGAAGTAAATCTTTGGCTTTACGCCAATTTTTTCAAGAGCGTATTTTGTTAGTGAGATTATTTCAGCCTCATCCTTTATTCTGCTTCCAACTATATCAATATCACATTGAACAAACTGTCTGAACCTGTTTGATGTGACTGGTTCATCCCTGAAAACCTCTCCAATCTGATATCTTTTATAGGGAAGTTTCTTGTTCTGCATAAGTCTTTTAAGCTGGAATGTAAATTCATACCTGAGTGCAAGATCTCTTTCTCCTTTATCCTTCAGCCTAAATATATCACTTACAGCATCATCCTGCTTGTTTTCTCCCTGCACAAATTCTCTATACTCTAAAACAGGGGTCTCAGCAGGTTCAAAACCATATCTTTCGAAAGTATCCACTAATATTTTCTTTATCTCAGCCCTTTTAGAGGCATCTTCTCCTGTATAATCTCTAAATCCTTTTACGGTTTCGGTATTTGTCATTTTTTTCTTCCTATCCCCAGATGTTCCTCTTCAGCTTTTTTCTTCTGAATCTGGAGTTTTTTTATGAACTTAGGGTTTTCAAGTTTCTTTGAAAGTTTCCCTACATTCTTCATTATTACTTTAATTTTTTCTTCTATTAAATCTTTCCCATCCCAGTGTTCCACGTCCTTCACCCTGAAATGAACAATCCTTTTCCTGAAGGTTGTATAGAATGCCTTTTTTGGAACATTGTCTGCAACAATGACAATCAAATCAGTCTTTTTGAGCAAATCAACATCCAATGCCTTTGGTCTGCCTGAAATATCCAAACCAAACTTCTTTGCGGTTTCAACTTCTTTCTTATCAAGAG
>CAZFSJ010000060.1:0-3847 GCA_964521605.1 Candidatus Woesearchaeota archaeon | reverse complement strand
CTCTTGCAGTGTCTTCCAGGAATTCATCATAGCTGAATTCATCTGGATTGCTTCTTCTTTGTATTTCATCCATATAAACCTTATGCATTCTCTGGAGGAAATCCTGCTTGTCTTCAATCTTCATTAAATCCATATGCCCCTGAAGTATAAGATTGAGTGAGAAGGGAGAGGGTAATTTAACATGATTATAACTTAATTTGACTTTTTCTGAAGATATCCAATCGAGCACGAGCTTTGTACGTTCTATGTCCATTAAATCTTCCAGAACTTCACGTTTTGCTTCTTTGAGTATTGGAAATTCCTTGGATATCTTTTTGACTGAGCTTATAAGAAAGTGTGATTTCATCTGTTGTTTCTTTACGGATTTGGTATTACCTTTGTACGTTCTAAGTATCATTAAACCACGTGTTGCACAGTGCCTGAATTTTTTTGTCAGAACATCTGTTTTTTCAATTGCCTGCTTGAGTATTTCTTCTATGTTCTCTGAATTGAGCTGTTCAAATGCCTTTTCAATCTTTGTGTTTTCGGATGAAAGATAGAAACCCCTGTCTGAGATGCCAACTTCAACGTCTCTTTTTGAAGCTCCTTTTGAACCCATTAAATATGCAAGAGCTCTGGAAAGGGCATCATTCACCCTTCTACCGTACATTGAATTCACAAGAACATATTTTTTGTCATCTCTTTCATCTGTGTACTTTTCTATTGTTATTGTGTTTATGTCAGGAATCTCAGAAAAATGGAACTGCTGATAGAAATAATTGTATATCTCTTCTGAGACCTGTTCAGAGGTGTAGGTATACTTTCTTATTAATTCCTTTATTTTTTCTTTGGAAGTTTTTTTCTCAAACATTTTTTTTAATTCTTTCCTGAATTTTGATATTTCCAAAGCAGTGTCAAAACTAAGCGGAAGAGTCTCCGAAAACCAGGAGGGGATTGTTGGTGAGCGTTCAGGAGAAGGCCTGACATAAAGGTTCATTCCTCTTGTATACTGATAAGAATATTTGCTTCCTCCTAAAACAAAAACATCCCCTTTGTGCATTCTATTCATGAATGATTCATCAATGACTCCTATCTTGTCCCCTGTTCCAAGTTTTACCGTTATGAATGATTCTTCCGGAATTGTCCCAAGGTTTGTAAAGTAAAGCACTCTTGCAAGTTTTCCTCTCTTTCCTATTTCTCTTGTCTCAGGATCATACCATATCTTTGCATATACTCTGTCTTTTTCAAGGTCATACTCCCCTGAAAGATAGCTTATTACAGATAGGAAATCTTCTTTTGTGAGGGTTTGGAAGCAATAGCTTTTTCTTATGGTATCGAGCATCTCTTCAAGTTTCCAGGGATTGTTTATAGCCATCCCAAAGATTGTTTGTGAAAGCACGTCAAGAGCATTTTTTGGAAAATGTATCTCGTCAATTCTTCCTTCATACATCTCTTTTTGTATTATTGAACATTCTACAAGGTCATCCCTGTCCATTACAATGAATCTTCCCTTTGCAGTATCGTGTATCTTGTGCCCTGCTCTCCCCACTCTTTGCAGTGCACGGGAAGAAGCTTTTGGACTTCCAAGCAAGATTACCAAATCAATAAATCCAATATCTATTCCCAACTCAAGAGAAGTTGAACATACAACTACTTTCAATTTTCCCTGTCTAAGGTTCTCCTCGATTGAAAACCTGTGTCCTTTACTTAATGAAGAATGATGTGCTGCAATGTTTTCGTCAGTGTAATCCACGGGGAATTTATCCTTGAGGTAATTTACAATCCTTTCCGTTGCTGAACGGGTATTTGTAAAGATAAGGGTTGTTTTATGCTCCTGTATTAATTTATTTATTATGTTATACATATTTATGTGGGGTTTGTTTTCCCAAATAAGGTCTTTTGCAGGGACAATAACATCCAAGTCAAGTTTTTTGTTTGCCTTTACTTTTGCTATCTTCACTTTTCTGTCTTCTGATATTCCAACGAGGAATTTCGCAACTTCTTCAAGAGGTTCAATTGTCGCACTCAATCCTATTTTTACAGGAAGGGATTTTTTTGCAAGTGAGTTTAATCTTTCCAGATTTATACTTAGAAAAGAGCCCCTCTTGTTTCCTAAAGAGTGGATTTCGTCAACTACACAATATTCAACTTCCTGAAATGACTCAACAAACTTTTTTGTAGTCAGCATTATTGCAAGAGATTCAGGGGTTGTTATGATTATATGGGGAGGGTTTTTCGCCATCTTTGCTTTTTCAGCCTGTGTGGTATCTCCTGTCCTTAATCCAACAAGTACCTTTTGGAGGTTTATTCCCTTTGATTTTGCAAGTTCATTTATTTCCTCCAGAGGTTCAATCAGGTTTTTGTGAATGTCATTATTCAGCGCTTTTAGAGGGGATATATAAACACAATAAACCTTTTTTTCAAGTTCATTTTTCTCTGCAAGTATGACTAGTTTGTTAAGTATTGAAAGGAATGCTGTAAGAGTTTTTCCACCGCCTGTAGGAGCGGAGATTAGGATATTCTCTTTTTTGTATATGTTCATGACCCCAAATTTCTGTGATTCTGAAAAATCTTCAAATTTGGAAGTGAACCATTCACGAATAAGGGGATGAAGAACTTCTTTAATTTCTTCTCCGGAGTAAGACTTTGCCTGTGATATCTCTGTCATTTAAATTTTCCAATATTCCTCTGATTTTTGTAATTCTCTTAGAACCCTTTGTTTTAAATTAATTAAGTGTCATTATTTAAGGGTTTTGGTTATTCTTGGTTAATATTAAAAACCCTTTTTTGCTATAATTTTTATGGATAAATACCAAAGAATAGATTTTAGGGACCAGATATCCAAGAACAAGAGGAAATCATTTCTTTTAGTGTTTATTGTATTCCTTGTATTCCTGGCTCTTGGATATGCAATTTCAATGGCTTTCAATCCGGGATATTTTTTTATAATAATGATAATCGCAATAATATTCTCCATTTTCTATATAATGATAAGCTATTACAATTCGGACAGGATTGCTATTGCAAGCGTAAGGGCAAAACTGGCAAACAGGAGCGAGTATAAAGATTATTACAATCTTGTGGAGGGACTTACACTTGCCTCAGGTCTTCCAATGCCAAAGCTTTATGTAATGCCTTCAAACCAGATAAATGCTTTTGCTTCCGGAAGGGACCCAAAACACGCAGTTGTATGTGTGACAGAAGGAGCACTGAAAAAGCTTGATAGAAGGGAACTGGAGGGAGTGTTGGCACATGAATTGGGTCATGTTGGTAATTATGACATAAGGTATATGACCCTTGTTGCAGTGATGGTTGGTATGATATCAATAATATCTGAAATTTTCCTAAGAAGTCTCTGGTTTAGGGGAGGAGGCAATGGAGGAGGAAGAGATAATGGAAACGCCCAGATAATTTTCCTTGCGCTGGGCATTCTTCTGGCAATACTTGCACCCATTGTTGTGTATTTTGTACAGCTTTCAATTTCAAGAAAACATGAGTACGCTGCTGATGCAACTGCTGTGAAATTCACGAGATATCCTCAGGGACTTATAGGGGCACTGAAGAAGATAAAACAGGATTATGACTCGGGGGAGGGCAGTGGAAAGAGAAAGGTAAGCAAGGCGGTTGCACCTTTATTCTTCGCAAATCCTTTCAAGAACCTTGGAAGCACACATCCTCCCATTGAGAAGAGAATACAGGCACTTGAAAGAATGTGAAAATTTTAAAAAGCTTTGTCTGTTAATTTATTTATGGGTTTTATAAGGGGTGCCGTTATAGTAATCTTTAGTGTTGTTCTTTTTATATCGCTTATTCTTATGAATCTTTCCTCAATCCTTACCTATTCCACTGATTACAACAATCTTAAGCC
>CAZFSJ010000059.1:0-3892 GCA_964521605.1 Candidatus Woesearchaeota archaeon | reverse complement strand
ATGGGATGGATTTTATTGAACAGCAGAAAAATTCCTGAATATATCGATACTGAAAAAATGATGACCAGTATTGTCAGATAAATACCGGCAAGTCTGCTGTTCGGGCAGACACTTTTCAGCTTTTGAAGCAGCAGGTCAATACAGTTACCGATCAACCGCACAGGGTGACAACCATATTTGGGATCCCCAATAAAAAGATCGATGATAAAACCTGAAATTAAAATTATTGAGGGATGATATATTTCCATAACATCTGCTAAATTTTTTCAAAGGATGATAGCAGTGATAAAAGCAGATTGTTCTCTTTAATAGAACGGATCCCGAACCTGAAGTAATTATCCTCAAGGCCGGAGAAGTTTCTGCAATCCCTGATATAAATTCCATTCTTCAGAAGATACTTTATCAGATCATCGAGTTCTCCTGTTTTTTTCCACCTGCATAAAAAAAAGTTTGCACTTGAGGAGAAAGGGTCAATTCCATCTATCCCGATCAGAGCCTTAAAGACTCTCTCCCGCTCATCCTTCAAATATTTAATTGTATCTCTTTCATATTCTTTGCAATCTCAGCATATTTCTTACTGAATTCAACATAATCTATTTCAGGATAAAGAACTGCAGGGGGTTCTTTCATACTTTGGTTTTCATCAGGATTTTTTGGAGGGGTCTTCCCAGGAAAAACTAAAAATTCCATATTCTGGTTTTTCTTCACTCTTCCAAGAGCAAGATTGAATTTCTTTTCAAGTTCTTTATCCATTTTGATTCACTAAATTATACCCCTTATCAGTAAAAGATTTTATTATGAACTCTCTCTCTTTCTCAGTAAAAACCCTCATTCCACCATTATCCAATTTAAGATATTTCTGACCGTTTTTTTCATATAATTCCCCAAAATACATAAGATTTCCATCTATTCCTGAAATATCTCCGCCTGTATGATTACTCGCTCTTTTTTTGTTATCAGTGTGGAAATTTCTTTCAAATTCCCTAATTACATTCTCAAGGTCATTATTAAACGTCTCATCCATTATATCTCTTTCAAAAACACTTGCTTTTAAAACTATCTACTTATATTTGTGTAATATCCCTTCTCTTTTACGTGATTCAACAGAGGAATTAATGCTTCAAGATATTTGCGGATAAACCTATAGGGTCTTTGTACTTCAACATAACATTTCTGATCGTCCGTATCCATCTTTACCACAATAGGATCTTCTTCATTACCCTTATTTATGTCCTTTATCATTCTCTCAAGTTTTTCATCTTTCATAGATATAATTACCTTCTCTTATTCTTTTTAGGTTTCTTCTCTTTTACAACCTTCTTCTTTTCAATAATGCTCCTTGAAGTTATCATTGCAATGAAAAGAAATGTGAACATTAGCCAGTCATTTTCAAATATTAATCCAAGTATTGCCCCTATAAAACTTAGGGCTATAAGTAAAAGGAACCATTTTCTCCCATCAGCAAGCTCTTCTTTAGTGTTCTTTGCAAGAATATTCCCTATTGGAAACCCAAGAAAAAGAACACAAATGCCTATGATTATTTTCAAAACCTCTTGCATTAATTATTTAAACAAAAAGACTTTAAATCTTTTATGGGTGTATTTATTAATTATTATAAAAGGAGGAATTGTAAAATATGACTGGACAAGCCTTTGGATTATTCCACTATCATCTTAGAAAGAGAATCCATCAGAAAGGGGAAGAATTTCCAAGCCCAGATAAACTTAAACGTTTTTATGATAAATTCATATACGTAATTGCAATTCTTGCACCAATAGCAAATATCCCCCAATTGCTTAAAATATGGGTTGATAAAACTGCTGCAGGAGTTTCCGCAATCTCCTGGTTTATCTTTTCATTTTTTGCTGTGACTTGGGTTATATATGGATTCATTCATAAAGATAAACATCTAATAATAATGTACTCCGGCCTCATAATAACACAGGTATTAATTGCAATTGGAGCAGTTATATACGGATAAAAAATAATTATCTATATTACAATAAATTTTAAAACTAACATATACTTGGGTTTTTTATGTTCAAAAAATATCTTATAATAGTAAGCAAAAAAGATACAGCAGGAGTAAATATTGCCACCCATCTTGCACAATTTAGGGAAAACCCCGTTCTTTCTTCATGGAAAGACAAGCCAAGTTTTGATTTTTATTTTGTTGAAGAGGAGTCAATATTTACAGAAAATCTTGACCTTGAAAAGATAAATCAGTATGATTTCATAATCTTTGCTTCAAAGCATCAATCAGAAAAAAAAGAAAAATCTCTCTCAGTCCATTCTCCTGGAAATTTCAGAAGTGCTGATTTTGGAGGAGTTCAGGGAAAAGTCTGTCCTGCTTCTGCGCTTTTTAATAAATTCCTTTTTGAGAAACTGAATGAACAGGCAAAACAATTCAATGTTACAGATTATAAAGTCACTCTTGAAGCAACACATCACGGACCATTAATCAATAAACCCTGTGTGTTCATTGAAATAGGTTCAACGGAAGAAGAATGGTCTAACAGAAGAATGGGTTTTCTCATAGCAAAGACAATTCAGGAGGCAATAGACACATTTCAGGAAAACAAATATAGAGAGATTGCAGTAGGTATTGGAGGTCCTCACTATTGTCCAAGCTTCAATAATCTTCAGCTTAAATCAAATGTTGCATTTGGGCACATAATTGCATCATATAATGCTCCCATAAGCAGAGAGATGATTATTGAAGCAATAAAAAAGACCCAGGAAGAAGTTGATTTTGTTGTTCTGGACTGGAAAGGTCTTGGAAAGAGCGAACAAAGACAGCAGGTTATAGATATACTTGAAGATAATTATATTCAGTGGAAAAAGACAAGTGACATAAAAAGGTGATTATTTTTTATCTCATAAGAATGATAAGTTTTTACAATCCACGTCTTAAATAAACAAGCAACAATTATTATTTTATTTCTATCCTTCTCCTTACACTTGAGGACGGGTCTTTTAACATGGCTTTTCTTTTTTTTATTTTCTCTGCCTTCTTTATCTCTTCTCTTACAATCTTTCTTATCTCCTCTTCAAGAATTTTATCCATTTTCATAGGTTTCCACAATTGCAATGAAGCTGGGTACATTCAGGGTCGTGACAGGGTTTTGGACGCCCGCACCTCTGACAATAGACATGCTTGTGCCTCACCTTCTCTTTTTGCCTCTGCTTATCTATGGACCTATCATCCTCAAGATCAACCATAGCCATGAAGAATTATACAATATTCTTATTTAAATAATTTTTGAAAAACACCAATTAGGGATTATATGAACCCGGCAAGTTTCCAGCTTCCGTCCAAATTCTTGTACTCTTTTATGAGGTATGTAAAAAAAGAATCAATCTGGGGATATAACTTTCTTTTCTTTAGCATTTCTGGATTGTCAATGTACGCTCTTAAGCCATTGAAATGATTATGCCCCTCAAAAAGTGCAGCACTTCCATTAAATCCAAGTTCATTTGCTGCGCGATGAATATTATCTGCAGAGACAATATTTCTGTAATCTTGTATGGCATTGTATGCTATTTTATTATCTATTGTTACATCATCTCCTAAAAAAAGCTGAAGCATATCCTCTCTTATTCCTTTATAGCTTGTAGCCAAGTATAATCCTGCTGCACCAAGAGCACTTCTTTTTATGAAATCCCTCCTTGAAATAGGTTTTCCCAGAGACTCTGTAAAAAGAGCAACCCCCGCTCCCGCAAGAATAACATCATTTGCTGTAAATCCTTTATATAATGAATCAGGAACATAGATTATCTTGTTCTTGTCTTCTATCATCCCTGCAAGACCTTTATAGAATTCATTCCCCTCAAGCCCCATCTCAAAAAACAGATAATCCGGTCTATTGACTTCTCTTTTGAAAAAATCTTT
>CAZFSJ010000058.1:0-3935 GCA_964521605.1 Candidatus Woesearchaeota archaeon | reverse complement strand
GCACCAGAAGCAAGACCAGAAGCCAAATTATTGCATATATCATACACCGTAACAACCTTTATGCTATCATTCTGCCACACCAGCATTGTTCCCGTCTCTGTCTGTCCCTGTGCAACATCCTGCAGAGATTTATTATATCCCACGCCATACCCCTGGGCATAGGCATAGTTCATATTCCTGTTATCAATTGTTCTCATAAGAAAATAACCTCCCACAATAAGCAAAATTAAAAAAATAAACACAACCCACACAATAATTTTCCTTTTCCTTTCAGGCTTGGTTGATTTCCCTCTTTTTATTGGCTTTGCCATGTTACCAACTATCCAAGTAAATATATAAACATTTCGTAAACCCTCTAGAAATGTTTTTAAAGAATATTCTCTTAATAAAAACAATAAAATGGGTGGATTATCAACAACACTTGCGCAGTTTTCAGCTCAGTTTGGGATTTCTCTATGGTTATTTATAATTGTTATTGTCTGGTCTCTAATCTGGAAGCTTCTTGCACTCTGGAAAGCGGCAAGAAAAGGCCATGTGGTTTGGTTTATACTTTTGGCATTGATAAACACAATAGGTATACTTGAGATACTTTACTTCTACATATTCTCTGAATTGGATTTAAAGAAAAGGAAGAAAGATTCAAAGAAAAATATACAAAAAAAGAAAAGAAAGTGATTATCTTCTTCTTTTCATTCTATCAATTGTTCTCTGGGTAATAAACGTTATTATTGCTGAAAAACCAAACCCGCAAATAATAGATGTTATAATCATGGCATTCATGTTGAATATGTTCAGATATCTCTCAGACAAATTAGGTATCCCCCCAAGGTATATGAAATAATACATGAATGCAAATATTACTCCAGAATAAACTATCCCTCTTAAAATGAATTTAACCAGGTTTGCCATGTTGATTACCTATTCCCTCTTCTAACTCCTATCTGTGATATTCCTCCGAGCAAAAATCCAAGAACAAGTGAAGCAAGAATTATATTCCATATGTTTGAAAGGAAATTCCTCCAGGAGGATACATCCCACTTGCCTATATTCATCACAACCTCTGTTCCTGCTCCCGAAGTAAGTTTAAGGTAGACAAGCAAATAAAGTGCAAGGAAAATAACCATAGAAAAAACTGTTCCAAATATCAACCACCCCCATCTTGCCATTATATACTTAATAAAAAGCAGTTTTTAAATTCTTTTTCCCCTAAGAAGATTAGCATTTGTAACAACAGTTATACTTGAAAGAGCCATTGCAATCTCGGCAACAACAGGGTGAAATACTCCCGATACAGCAAGAGGTATTGCAAGAAGATTATACGCAAAAGCCCAGAAAAGATTCTGTTTTATCTTTGAGAAAGTTGCCTTACTAAGATTGATTGCCTGCACAACCCCTGTCAAAGACCCTTTTGCAAGCACAATATCTCCTGATTCTATTGCTATGTCTGTTCCTGTACCCATTGCAATTCCAACATTTGCCTGTTTGAGTGCAGGAGCGTCATTCACCCCATCACCAACAAATGCAACAAAAGTACCTCCTCTTTTAGCCTGCATCTCCTTCACTTTTTCAGATTTATCTTCAGGAAGAACATTCGCAATCACCCTGTCTATTCCTGCCTGCTTCGCAACCGCATTTGCAGTCTTCTCATTATCTCCTGTAATCATTATTGTAAAATATCCTTTCTTTTTCAGATACTTTATAGCTTTTTCAGAATCTTCTTTTATTGAATCTGCCACGCTTATAAGACCAAGAACTTTTTTTCTGTCTGAAAGTATCATCACCGTTTTTCCCTGATTTTCAAATCCTTCTATCTTTTCTGCAAAAGAATTTATATTCACCCTATTCTCGTGCATTAATCTCCTGTTACCTATTATATATTTTTTGTTTCCAATCTCTCCTTCAATGCCTCTTCCTCTTAATACCTTAAATTTCTTCACACCAAGAAATCTTCTAAGTCCTGAATAATCAACAATTGCCCTTGAAAGAGGATGTTCAGACAGCCTCTCAAGACTTGCAGATATCTCAATCATTCTCTTCTCATTTATGCCTTTTACGGCATAAACATCTGTGACTTCTGGCTTTCCTTTTGTTATTGTTCCAGTCTTATCTAAGATTATTACTTTTACATCTTTCATTGTCTGTATTGCTTCACCTTTTCTTATTAATATCCCTCTTTTTGCACCCATTCCACTTCCGACAGTAAGAGCAATAGGCGTTGCAAGCCCAAGAGCGCATGGACAGGATACCACAAGCACGGCTATAGCGTTCCCTATTGCATTGCTAACTCCATGATTTCCTCCAAAAATCATCCATCCTGCAAAAGTAAGTATTGAAAGAGTCAATACAGAAGGAACAAATATATTAGTTATCTTATCAGCAAGTTTTTGTATGGGTACTTTGCTTCCCTGTGCTTCTTCAACAAGTTCTATTATATGTGCTAAAAAAGTGTCAGAACCTATTTTAGTCGCTCTTACGTATAATATCCCATCCTGATTTATTGTCCCCCCTATGACTTCTCCTCCTTTCTTCTTTTCAACCGGGAGAGATTCTCCTGTAATCATAGATTCATCAATTGATGATTCTCCTTTTATTATAATTCCATCAGTAGGTATCTTTTCTCCTGGCCTTACAATCATCACATCCCCTACCATGACTTCTGAAAGGGGTATCTCTTTTTCCTCATCACCTTTTATTATTTTTGCATTCTTTGCCCCCAGCTCAAGAAGCTTTTTTATCTCGCTTCCAGCTCTTCCTCTTGCTTTTGATTCAATATACTTGCCTGTAACAAATATTGACATTACCATTGCACTCACTCCTGAATAATCATGAACCAGAAAAAACAGGCTGAATATTCCAGTAAGATAAGCTACAACCGTACCAAGGGAGATCAAAGAATCCATATTAAAATAAAAAGTGATAAATCCTCTGAATCCAGACCTAAGAGTATTGAAACCAAGAACGAATATAACTGGAAATGCAAGTATAAGGGTAATTAAAGACATAACTTCCTCAGGGAATATCATAATCCCAAATATCATTGGAATATACATAAGAAGCATTATGGGGAGAGTTATTATCCATGAGAGAACAAGTTTTTTTCTCCATATATTTGCTTCTCTTTCTTCTGGGTCTTTATTTTCTTTTCTCATTTTATAAAAAACAATTACTCAATTGAAACAACTTTGTATCCTGCTCTCAATACTGCATTCTTCAGGTCATTTTCAGGGACTTTCTCATCCACATCGAGAATTGCCTTTTTTGTCATAAGACTTATAGCAACATCTTTGACTCCTGGAACTTTTTTCAGGCTTCTCTCTACATTTGAAGAACATGATGCACAATGCATTCCTTCAATCAAAATTTTCCTTTTCATTTTTTCCTCCTGTTTCTTTTATTTCTTTTGTGTTTCTCTTTTCTTGCTTTCTCGCTCATCCATACTATCAGAACAATAAGTCCTGCGAAGACAAGCAATCCAATCAACCAGCCAAAAACCTGCCAGCCATATCCATAACCCATTCCGATTCCGCCATATCCTAAACAATCATATGCCACGTGTTTTACCTCCCATAATTTAATTCATCCCCCACATCCACATCCTCCACTTGAAGAGGGAGTATTTGCCACAAGTTGTTCCTGAGAGGCAGTTCCAGTTTCAGTAACTACAAACGCCCCTTTTAGCATACCCATTCCACATGTAAATATGATTGTCTCAGCTTTATCCGGAGTGAATTCTATCACATTCAAACCAGATTTTAAGTTTCTATCTATTCCGTATTCTCTCAAGACCAGCTCTTCATTGCACCCTGTAAGTTGTTTGACGTTTACATTCCATTTAACGGGAACCCCTTGTTTAAGTACGAATGAGTTTGGAGAATAGCCAGACGCATCAACATCCATATTTATTTCCTGAACACCATTAACTATTGCGCTTTGTG
>CAZFSJ010000057.1:608-3972 GCA_964521605.1 Candidatus Woesearchaeota archaeon | reverse complement strand
TGTATAGTGTTATAAGAGCAATGCAGGAGGTCATACCCCACATGAGAAAACAGGGAGGGGGAATGATAATAAACATAAGCTCTGCACTTACAAAAGTCTACATCCCGGGAATATCAGCATATTCTTCAACAAAATACGCTCTCAATGCCATATCCTTCATTGCAAGACAGGAACTGAAGAAAGACAATATAATAGTAAGTGTTGTGGAACCAAACATGACCCTTACAAATTTCGCGAAGAATTCCATTGGGTCAAAACCTGAATGGAATAATGACTTTTCATCTGACAGACCAAGACCAAGGATAGACCCTCCGGAAAAAGTTGCAGAGGCAATAGAAAAAATAATTCTTTCGGAAGAACAAGAACTAAGAGTGGAATAAACCTTTCCAGGTTTCCTTGCAAAAATCGATTAAAATTTAAAGGGTATTTATTATATAAAATAAATAAGAAAGAGGTTAGAAATGGAAAAAAAGGGATTGACAACAAAACAAGCAGAATCAATAATGAAATCTTATGGTATGAATGAGATACCAGAAAAGAAAAACTACTTCCTAAAAAAGTTAATAAAACAAATATTTTCTCCAATCTCACTTATGCTTTTAAGTGCGGCAATACTTTCAAGAGTAATAGACAAAGTGTTTGATTTCTATTTCATACTTGGGCTTATGATTTTCAATATAGCTATAGAATTCTGGCAGGAATATAAAGCAGACAAATCAATACAAAAACTTTCCGAAAGACTTTCTTTCAAAGTGCGGGTTTTAAGAGATGGAGAATGGAAAATGATTGAATCAAGAGAGATTGTTCCTGGAGATATTATAGAATTATTTGTGGGAGACATACTTCCTGCAGACCTTAAAGTAATTGAAGCAAAGAATCTCTCAATAAACGAATCTGTACTTACAGGAGAATCTCTTCCAAAGAACAAGAAACAGGGGGACATTGGATATTCAGGCTCACATATTGTTACAGGATACCTCATGGGAGAGGTATCTGCAACAGGAAAAAACACTTCTTTTGGAAAAACAATAAAATCAATTGAAAAAAGCACAAAAAAAAGCCTTCTGGAAAAGGACATTCTGAGCATATCAAAATTCCTTATAATAATTGCAATAGCATGTGTTTTCATACTAAGCATATTCTTTCTTATAAACCACAAATCAATAGGAGACCTTCTTATTCTCGATTTGAGTCTTTTAATAGCGGGAGTTCCTGTTGCTCTCCCTGTAGTTATGAGCCTAATCATAAGCCTTGGTGTACTTGAACTTTCAAAAAAAGATGCAATTGTGAGAAGGCTTTCCTCTCTTGAAGACCTTTCAAATGTGCAGATACTTCTTTCTGACAAGACAGGAACTCTTACAAAGAACGAAATAAGCATAGAAAAAATAAAAGCATATTCAAAATATTCAGAAGAAGAGATAATATCTTTTGCATCAGCATGTGCGTCAAAAGACCAAAAAAACACAATAAACCAATCAATAATGGACAAATTAGCTCAATTAAAACTTAATGTTCCAAAACTTATTGATTTCACCCCTGCAGATTCTGAAAGAAAAAGAGCTTCTTCAATTATTGAACTTGATAATGAGCCTTTCTCAATTGCAGTAGGTTCTCCTGCTGTAATAAAAGATCTTTGCAGGATGACAATTAAAGAATCAAGTACTTTTGATAAAGATCTTAAGGAGGCAACTGATAAAGGATACAAAATACTTGCGGTCTCCATTGTCAGAGGAAAAAAAGAAAAGAGCATGTCACTTGCAGGTCTGCTTTATCTTACAGATTCTTTACTTCCAGAATCAGAAGGAGTCATAAAATTCCTTAAAGAGCAGGGGATAGAGACAAAGATATTGACAGGAGACAATGTGCTCATAAGCAACAGAATATCTAAACAATTGGGGCTTTCGGGAATTGTTGTAAACAGAAGAAACCTAAATCTTGAAAACCTAAGTTCAGAACAATTCAAAAAAATATCAACTTTCGCAGAGATACTTCCAGAAGACAAGTATCAATTGGTGCTTGATGCAAAAAAAGAAGGAATTGTTGCCGTGACAGGAGATGGTGTGAATGACCTTGCTGCAATAAAAGAATCCCATGTTGGAATAGCAGTCAGTAACTCAGTGGATGCCCTAAAAAGCTCAGCAGACATAGTGCTTTTGACTCCTGGTCTTGAAGTAATAAAAAACGCAATAGTAGAATCAAGAAAAATATTCTCAAGACTTTATAGTTATTCCATATATAGGCTTTCAGAGAGTTTCAGGTTAATAATATCCATATTAATATTAGGAATAATTGCGGGAGATTTCCCTCTCACACCCATACAACTTATATTGCTTGCATTTTTGAATGATCTTCCTATAATCTCCCTTGCATTCAATAGGGTTAAGATAAGCAATAAACCAAGCAGAATAAACCCAAAGAAAAGATTCACCCTAAGCACAATATTCGGTACAATGGGAATATTCAATAGTGTTTTCCTCTATTTGGGAGCAGTATACCTGTTCCATCTTAACATAGCTGAGGTCCAGACAATGTTCTTCCTTAAACTTGCTGTCTCAGGACATCTCCTCATACTTGTGGCGCATACAAAAGAAAGATGGTGGAAATATCTTCCAAGTAAGGTTGTACTAATAGCCATACTTATAACTCAGACCCTAGCAACAACTCTTGCACTGACAGGAGCACTTATGAGTTCAAAGATATCCCTTCTTCTTGTGGGCATTGTATGGGGTTGGTCAATAATCTGGATGCAGTTTACAGAACTTGCAAAGTATGTCTACAATAAAAAGAATCACCCTACAAATGCAAATATTAACGAAGATTAAACGAAAGTGCCATCTAGTCAATGAAACTGGCAGGAATGAATATATCTATGTTCTTATATATTTTATATGTAGGAGAGGATAGCCATTTAATTTGAAGATAAATCTTATTTGATAGATTATAACTATCAGCCCATTTTGCATAAGACATCCAACCGTTAAAACTTTCCATAAACTTCGCTTCATATTTCGTTGTAAATATTTTCTATTTACAATTAACTTTTTCTCGTAAGAAAAAACTAATCCTACTTAATGTTGCGATTGTATTTTATGGCTTAAAATAAATCTAAATGATGCACTAATAAACTGACGTGTAGTCCATCTTTATCTTTCTTACTCAAGGAAAGATTTCAGGACATGTGTGTAAAAAGAAGATTGTTTAAAAAATCTTCGTGTGTCGCTTCGCGACAAAGAAGGACATAATTTACTCAACTAAACTGCGAGTTTTGGCGGAATACCCTGCGCAATCCCGAATACCCCGAGAGAGGAGATCGCATACGAAGGACTCCTGCAACAGTCCAAGAACGCCCTGCCAGAGTCAGCAC
>CAZFSJ010000057.1:0-598 GCA_964521605.1 Candidatus Woesearchaeota archaeon | reverse complement strand
ACAGCTGAGGAGAGCCCCATCGCCGTCGGCATTGAACCTCGCGACTGAATTATTATCGCTTCTTGGATTCCAATAATATAAATCTCCTGGTTTAACATTCTTATTTGGAAGTCGTTGGTCAGTAAAATTATTATTGATATAATCATCCAAAGAGATTCCTGGAGTTTTATCTTTCATTAAAGTATTCTTATCAAGAATTTCTGAATTCTTAGGAATTAAATTACCATTTGAATCTAAAATATGGTTATAATTAATATACAAATCTTTTCCTTTTACTTTAAAGTCAGCATCCAGCCAATTTGCTCTCAAAGAATCTCTTACTTCTGTTATGTCTTTATATAAATCTTCATAATTAACTTTAACATATTTTAAAAATTCAATAAATTCTGGAATTGTTGGCATTCTTTGATTATTTGATTGAAGCTCCTTATGGGTTTCATACCAGTTTTTTCCTTGTAAAATTCTTTCCTTTGTAAAATAAGCATTAATTGATGGGACATAGATATATCCATTTACATCTTGAAGAGGATTAATTATTCTTGAACTTTCCCCTGCTTTCTTCTCCAAATTGCTTCCTTTCTTTTTATTTACTTTTGGA
>CAZFSJ010000056.1:0-3988 GCA_964521605.1 Candidatus Woesearchaeota archaeon | reverse complement strand
ATGTTAAGATATATAAAAATGAAGAAGAACATGCTAAAGATAGAGAATTACATTTAGCCTCAAGTTCGTGGGGCAATTATGGATTTATTCTTGAAAATCCAAGAAGAATAGAACCTATCCCATCTAAAGGACAATTAAACTTTTTTGAAACAAATATAAATTAAAATGGCAAACATAACCTTCAGCAGAAAAGTCTTTGAAAAAGAAATAGGAAAACTAGATGAGAAGATGCAAGAGAGAATTTCCATGTTCGGAACCCCTCTTGAAGCATTTGATGAAGAGACCATGGAAATAGAAGTTTTCCCAAATCGCCCAGACATGCTCTCATACCAGGGATTCAAACGTGCATTTCTCGCTTTCCTTGGAAAAAAGAAAGGGATGAAAAAATACGAGATGAAAAAACCTGAAAAAAATTACACTGTAATTGTTGATTCTTCTGTAAAGGATATACGTCCCTACACGGCATGTGCCATTGTAAAAGGTCTTAAACTTGATGATGAAAAGATAAAAGAGCTCATTGAGGTACAGGAAAAACTTCATATAACTCTTGGAAGGAAAAGAAAGAAGCTTGCAATAGGTATATATCCTCTTGATAAGATAAAACTTCCAATCACCCTAAAAGCTCTTGAACCAGATTACATAAAATTTATTCCTCTTGAATCAGATAAAGAAATGTCCGGACTTCAGATACTACAGAAGCATCCCACAGGAAAAGAATATGCTCATCTTCTTGCAGGAAAATCAAAATTTCCAATATTTGTGGATTCAGAGAATAATGTTCTTAGCATGCCTCCAATAATAAATTCCCATCTTACAGGAAAGGTGGATGAAAACACAAAGGATGTATTCATAGAATGTTCTGGATTCGATTTCAAGGTGCTGAAAAAATGTCTTAACATAATTGTACTTGCCCTTGTTGAGATGGGAGGAAAATTATACCAAATGGAACTAAAAGGAGCCCCAGAAAAATTATCCCCCCTGCTTGAACCTGAAAAGACCAAAATATCTCTCGATAACACAAACAAACTCCTTGGAATTAGCATAGATGAAAAAAAACTTAAAGAGCTTCTTGAGAAGATGGGCCACAACTATAATGCAAAAACAAAAGAGGTTGAAATAGGGCCATGGAGAACAGACATCCTTCATGAAGTTGACCTTATAGAGGACGTTGCAATTGCCTATGGATATGAAAATCTTAATCCTGAAATACCCCAGATATCAACTATCGGCCAGGAAGATTCAAAAGAGATAATAAAAAGAAAGATTTCAGAAATACTTACAGGATTGGGACTTTTGGAGGTATCAAACTACCATATTACAACAAAACAAGCCCAATTCCATAACATGGGAATCCCTGAAAAGCAGGAAAAAGATTTCACTGAAGTTGAAAATTCAAAGACTGAATACACCCTCCTAAGGAAAGACCTTTCTGCTTTCCTTATGAAAAATCTTTCAGAGAACGTAGATTCAGAATACCCTCAGAAGATATACGAGATTGGAAAAGTGTTTGAATCAAAAGGGGATATACATGAAGAAGAAAAATTAGCAATCGCAATAACTCCGGGAAATTTTACAGAATTGAAACAGATATTACTTTATCTTTTCAAATCGCTCAACATGAATATAATCCTGAAAGAGTGTGAAAACCCTCCTGTGCATCTTATAGAAGGAAGGACTGCAAGTATAATATTTGAGGATGAAGAAATAGGGCTAATTGGAGAAGTACATCCAAAGATTCTGAAAAATTGGAAGATAAAGATGCCTGTTGCTATTTTTGAAATTAATCTCAAAAGAATTTTCAGGGAATTAGTCGATTAGTCTATCCAAAATAAGCCTTTTGGTTGTTTTCATATTTGCTATCCCAGTTTGATTCAACTTTCCTGAGAACATCTCCAAATTCTTTCTTAACATTAATCCACACCATATAAGAATCATTTATGAATTCCCCTTCCTTTTGTTCAGAAAAATCAACGTCCAATTTTATAAGTTTAAGTTCTATCTTCGCAAGCTCCTTGTATATCTCAGAAAGTTTGTTCTTTTCTTCTTCCCCTATTGTTTTTATGAATGAAAAAACAAACATTTGTGAATTTACTGGATTAAGAACCATCTCAACAAATCTCAGATAGTTTGAGAACTTCTCAGCCATTACTCTTGCAATCTCTCTTATAAGAAAATCTGTCTCAATATCAGCAATCTTTTCTATTGCAAACTCCTTGTTAAGCACATTAAAATCAGGTAGGTTGAATTCCTTCTGTATCTTGCTATAACTTTCCTTAAGCTCCTTAAGTTTTGACAATTTTTCTTCATCTTTTTTTGTCATAGGTTTTATTAATAAAAAGGTTTTATAAATCTGTTGGGATTGAAAAAAGGTGTGTAAAGGCAAGCCGCAGTAGCTCAGTTGGTTAGAGCGTTACCTTGGTAAGGTAGAGGTCCCGAGTTCGACTCTCGGCTGTGGCTTTTATAATAACCACACAAATAATATTACAGAAGAAGGTTTTATTTTAAAAACAGATTTATCTTCTCATCCACCTTAATATAAGCAAAACAAACAACGAAATAAGGAAAGCTAGAGATATAAACGCAAAAAGCATCCATAATAATAGGAACAAGTTGATGAAAACATCATTTACAGATACAAGATAAAGGATATAGGAAATAAAGAAAAGAAGCACAAAAAGCACAAGATTTCTTAGAACAACTCCCAATTTAACCCTTGTAAATATTCTGCTGCTTGAAGGAGCTGATACAGGTCTCGTTACAACTTTTGCTCTAACTTGTGCTTTTGGAACTGACCTTGACCTTACCGGAGCCTTAGCTTTAGATCTTGATTTTGAAGCAGGCTTCTTTTTAGTCACCTTTTTTTTCTTAGCAGCCATAAATAACTTAAGAATTAAGTATTTATAAATATTACTCAAATGAGTCTTAACCGGTTGTATTGCTTAAATTTGAACCATCATTGACTGTCCAGTTCATACTTATTGCATTTGAGGTTATAACTCCAATATTCTTGAATGCGTGCCCCAACCACAGGACGTAAAGTTTTCCTGCTTCTTTCATCCCCTCAAAAGTCTTCAAATCCAGATTTTTATCTCGTATTACTGCAGAAAAACTGAGGTATGTAAAAAGAATCAATAATATGAGAAATATTGCAATAATTTTGTGCTTAAACCTTTTAAATTCAATACTAAGCCATATAAGGACAATCAATGCTACAACGACAATAAGAGTTGGACTCACCATCAATTAAAAAACTGATACAAGTATAAAAAGATTTCTAATCTCCCAAAGATAATTTCCTTTTATATCCAGAAAGGCTTATAAAAAACAAATTATATTAGAATAAATGCTGAAAAAACAGCATAAAATAAAAGAGGGAAAAATTGTGAGAGATAATATTCTTGAAGACAGAAAAATAAATGTAATCTCTAAAATCATTGTAAGTGTTATAATCCTTGCCCTCCTTTTTTTAATAGTAAAAGAGTCAATAAGTAATGTTAATTCGATTACAGACCTCTCTAAATCTGCAGGGATTTTTGGACCAATAGTTCTCGTCCTACTAATGACCCTCGGAATCCTCCTGACTCCCATACCTTCTGCAGTTCTAATAATAGCAGCAGGTTACCTATATGGAATATGGCTTGGAGCACTCTATAGTTACATTGGACATTTGCTTGCGGCAATAATAACTTTTGCAATTGTAAACTCATTTAATCTGGAAATTAACAAAAAGAAATATAAAAAATATAAGGACATAGTGCACAAAAACAAAAAAGTCCTTTACCTCCTATATTCAATACCAATTATACCTGTATCAATAACAAGCATAATTGCTGCAACATCTAAAATAAAATGGAAAGAATTCCTAAAGATAATCTTTCTGAGTTTTGCTCCCTTTGTACTTTTCTTTTCCTTTTTCGGAGCCAGAATAAGCAACAAATATATTTTTGAGATAGGGGCTTGGATTGTGGGAACAATACTTGCAATTTTC
>CAZFSJ010000055.1:0-4121 GCA_964521605.1 Candidatus Woesearchaeota archaeon | reverse complement strand
TGAAGAGCATGCTAAATGGATTGTCTTCTGTGAACACGAATCAAAGAGGTTCTCCTGGCATGAATTCTCTGCAAAAAATCGCGTAGCACACTCTACAAAGAAAAAATTGCTTATAGCAATAATAGATGAAGAGTCAGATATCTCCTACTATGAAGTAAGCTGGGTAAAATCCTGAGAATGAATTATCATAAACATAAATATTTATAATCCATAACCCTTTTCATTATTAATGCCTACTCAAGATGCTTCTCATATAAGGGAAAGAATTCTCTCAATACTTCGTATGAAGGGTCCTACCCTCCCGGTCTACATCTCACAGGAACTCAAGATAAGCATGCTTTTTGCATCTGCATTCCTTTCCGAACTCCTTTCGGACAAACTGATAAAGATAAGTAACATGAGAGTTGGAAATTCTCCAATATACTTTGTTCCAGGACAGGAAGTTCAGCTTGAAAAATTCTCAAACTATCTCAAAAGCAAAGAAAAAGAAGCGTTCCTTCTTCTACAGGAAAAGAAATTCCTTAAAGATTCTGAACAACAACCTGCAATACGCGTTGCTCTTAGACAAATAAAAGATTTTGCATTTCCATTCAAAAGGAACAATGAGATATACTGGCACTATATAACTTCAAAAGAATCCGAATTCAAAAATGATGTAAAGCCAATAGAGGAACATCAGTATAGAGAAGCATCTCCAAAAGTTTTTGATAAAAAAGAAAGAGAAATAGGTGAAAAGATAATTCGTGACATAAAGATAGAAGACATAGAGGAAATAAGAAGGGAAAAAGAAGCCTTTGAAAAAAAGAAAGGGGAAGAACCAGAAAAGGAAGTGAAAGATGAAGAAACAGAGGAAGAAGAGATTGTCCAAAAAGAAGAAAGAGAAGAGGAGGACATAAAAGAAATTCCTGAAACCAAAATGGAGAAAATCTTTGAAAAAGAACCAGAAAAGGAAATAAAGGAAAAAGAAAAGGAGAAATCCTCCCCTCCAAAATCAAAAAAACCTGAAAAAACAAAATCCCAAAAAGAAAAACCCTCTTCAGCCAAAACAAAAAAACCTTCTCCAAAAAAGAAAACAGTTCAAAAGCAGGATGACAAGTTCTTTAACAAAATAAAAGAATTCCTTTCAAAAGAGACAATTGAAATATTAAACATAGAAAGCTTCAATAAAAATGAGATATTACTCAGGATAAAATCAGAGGGGGAAGAAAAGCTTCTTGTGGCATACAACAAAAAGAGAATACTTGACACTGACATAATAAATGCAAACAAAAAGGCGTCTCTGCTTGGACTTAAGTATTTCATCCTGAGCATGGGAGAGCCGGCAAAGAAACTTACAAATCTTATAGAATCAGTGCAAAATCTTGATAAAATAGAAAAGATAGAGAAATAATCCCCTCTAAACCCCTTATTCTGAAGGGTTTTATTGAACAAAACCTTTAAAAACAGATTCCGACACGAATTACCATGGGAAAGATAAAATCAAAAATGATGAGAAAGACAGCAAATGCTCTTATGAAAGAAGACCTTGAATTTGAAAAGGACTTCGAAAAAAACAAGGCAATACTTGGGAGTACTATGCCAAGTAAAAGGCTTAGGAATAGAATTGCAGGACTCATATCAAGGATGAAGAGGCAGGAAGAAAAGGAAAAACTTGAATTGCAATAATCCCTTTTTGATATATATTGTTTCTAAAAGTTAAACTTTTAAATGGTTTGAAGTTAGTAGTTCTATACAGGGCTCTGTAGCTCAGTCGTTTAGAGCGCGGCTCTCATGAGGCCGAGGTCGGGAGTTAGAATCTCCCCAGAGCCATGATTTAAAATATCTTTATGAAAAGTCAAAAATGAAAAAACGCCTCAAAAATGAAAAATCATTTTATATAACCATGACTCTCTTGACCGCGTTAATTATCTTCCTTTTCTCAACCATTTCAACATCCGTTGGGGAGCATACGGGACTTAATCCGGCAACAGCCTATCACCTTGGGGTGTTTTTCATGTTCACTTTCTTCCTCACTCTTTCAATAAAAGGAAAAAGGCTTGACGCAAAGACCATCTCCATAATTTTTCTTATATCGCTTGCCTATGCAATCTCAGATGAATTCCACCAGCTCTTTGTTCCTGGAAGATTTGCAACTTGGAAAGACGTTCTTGTGGACATGATTGGAAGCGCTTGCGCAGTCATTGGTGTCAGATTTCTTGAATCAATAAAGAAAATATAAATCTCCGTCGGGAAAATGAATAATACTCCTCCTGCTCTCAATCACAGTCCAACCACGCAGAAGCAAAAGCTGGACAAAAAACGTTGAGTTTATAAACTTCAATTTTGTAATTAAGGTATTATTTAACAGAGTGAATCAAATGGAAGAAAAAGAGATGTTGAAATTCAAGGATTCAAAGATATGCTTTCTCAGCAATTTTCCCCCAAAAGAATGTGGGATAGCCACTTTCACACAGGATTTAATATCCTCAATGAACAAAAGATTCAATCCAAAAGTTAAATCGAGAGTTATTGCTCTTAATGAAGAGTCCAGCCTGTACAATTATGACAGCAGAGTCATACTTCAGATGAACAAAGATTATCTTGAAGACTACATTGCCATGGCAAAAAGGATAAATCGTTCTGAAAAAATAAAAATGGTTTGTATACAACACGAATTTGGAATATTTGGAGGAGAGTACGGAAGTTACATAATCCCTTTCCTTGAGACAATAGAGAAACCAGTTGTTGTTACTTTCCACAGCGTCCTTCCAAATCCAAATAATCTTAGAAAGAAAGTCGTGAAGTTTATAGGAGACAAGAGTGCGGCAATAGTGGTCATGGCAGATATCGCAGTGGACATACTAAACAATGATTATGGAATAAGCAGGAACAAGATACATGTGGTTAGGCACGGTATCCCAGACACCTCATTCCAGGACAATGAACCTTACAAGAAAAAACTAAGGCTTGAGAACAAGATAGTTCTCTCAACTTTTGGATTATTGAGCAGAGGCAAGGGGATAGAGTATATGATAAAGGCACTTCCCCCTCTTGTAAAAAAATACCCAAATTTACTTTATCTTATAATAGGAGAAACCCATCCGGTAATAAGAAAGCGAGAAGGAGAAGAATATAGAAACAGTTTAATAGCTCTTGTCAAGAAACTAAAGCTTGAACACAACGTCAAGTTCTATAACAAATACCTTGACCTTAATGAAATAATAGAATACCTAATTGCAAGCGACATCTATGTCTGCACCAATCTTGAAAGGAACCAGATAGTCTCCGGAACTCTCTCATATGCGTTAGGATGCGGAAAGGCAACTGTTTCAACTCCAAACATTTATGCGGAAGAGGTTTTAAGTGAAGGGAGAGGGCTTCTTGCAAAGTTCCAGAATCCAAAATCATACGCAGAGGCAATAGATAAGATACTTTCAGACAAAGAACTGAGAAAAAGCCTCGAACAGAACGCTTACGCTTTCGGAAGATCAATGATATGGTCTAATGTTGCTTCAGGCTATCTTTCAATTTTCAACAAAGTTGTTAAGTTAAGGGAAGATACCACAGAAAAATATCCAAAGATAAAATTAAATCATCTTAAGACCCTTACGGATAATAATGGATGCATACAGTTTTCAAAACTCTCAACCCCTGACAATTCATCAGGATATACCGTTGACGACAACTCAAGGGCATTGATAGTGGCAACAATCCATGACAAACTGTATAATTCTGAAATATCAAAAGAACTTTCAGATATTTACCTTAGCTTTCTTGAGAGAGTGCAGGATGAAGAGGGAAAATTCAATGATATGAATTATGAGGATAAAACGCTTATTCCAACAAGCCAGGATGCTATAGGAAGAAGCCTTTGGGCACTTGGACATCTCATAAGAAACAGCAAAAATCCTGTGCTGGTTGAAAAGGCACAGAAGATGTTTGACAGGTCATACAAGCTTATAAATGAAGATAGTTCATCAAGAGCTAAAGCATTTTCAATAATCGGGCTATATCATTATTATAAAAGATACCCTTCTGAAAATCTTCTCAATAAAATAACCTCCATTGTGGACACAATTGTTGATTCATATAAATAAGAATCTTCAGACGAATGGAACTGGTTTGGATGTAACCTTACAGGT
>CAZFSJ010000054.1:0-4168 GCA_964521605.1 Candidatus Woesearchaeota archaeon | reverse complement strand
AAAAGGTTTCATTTTTTGTATTATTCATAGAATAACTTAAAGTGAGATTTTCTGTCTCTCCTGATTTAAGCTTGTTCAGATAGATCTTAAATTTTAATTTTTCACTGAGCTTAAAATATTTTTTGAATGGTTCTGTCTGTATAAAGAAAACGGGACTTAAATCAGAATCAACGACCTTAATCTGTACTGGAATTCTTTCTGATACTCCTCCTGAAATAGAAATTTCTCCTGAGTAATTTCCTAGCTTCATCCCCTTAAGATAGAAATAAACTGAAGAAGAATTATGTGGCAAGATTTCTATGCCTGAAGACTGAAAATCAATTAAATCAGCTGCTTCTCCTGATGCAGAAAAGGCCACAGATAACTGTTGGTCTCTTAAATTTTCTATCGTTATAAAATCTTCAAAAAGGGAATTAAGTGCAATTGTCCTATCTACCTTGCTCCTTGATACAGTATATCCTTCTTTTTTTATCTCATCACCATATGCAGAACTTGCAATAACAAATGAAGAAATTAAAACAACACATAAAATAAGCGCAAAATATTTATTTTTTATCATTTTCTTTTTTATCATCAGGAGATGGTTCTTTTAATGTTTTTTTGTTTTCCTGTGTTTTATCAGTGGAGATTATTTCAGTTTTCTTAACTACAGATGAATCAGGAGCTTTTTGTGAAGGGGCAGGAGTCTTTGAAGAAGAAGCGGCAGAAGGGGCAACAGTGCTGGGGGAAGAAGGGGTTCCCTTTGGAAGCTCCTTTTCCTTAATAACTCCTTTTGATTCTTTTGCAAAGGTAAGATAAAGGGATTCTATCTCTTTTTTAAGTCTCTCTTTATCATCAAATATCTCCTTCTGAACAGGTTCATGATACATTCCTTTTATCTTAATGAATAATTTTAATGCCTCTTCTCCCTTATTCTGTTTTATAAGCTGTTTAAGCTTATTTAGCATTATATACAGTTCAAGAAGCCTTTCCTTTTTCTTATCTCTTTGATATTTAACCATAAAAATTGAAATAAAAACAGAGGCAAGGATTATCAAAAGAAGCAATGACCCTTTTTTAAAGAAGGATGCCAGATTAATTCTTGTACCCACTTCAAAAGATACAGAGTTTATTGCAATATTTTTATCATCAGAAACTCTTACATAAAACAAATACTTTCCTTCAGGAGAGATATCTGGTATCTGTAATCCACGTTCCATATTAAGGACTGAAAAAAAATCCACATTTTCCTCGGAAAAATTATACAATTTTCCTGTGTAATCTTTTACAGCATAATACATTGTAGCGTTTCTTTCTACAATATCTTTTGTATTAAATATTGAAATGTTAACTTTCACAATTTTTCCTGGTTTTACAATTTCATACCCCTTTGAAATATTCAAAGAAACATCAAAATCAAGATTAAGTGCCTGCATATCTAAAACAGTTGGAATTGATTTTTCAATGTTTTGGGAATTAACCTGTATATACCCGAAATACTGTCCGGGAATTGTTCTCTCAGGACAATTAAAGTCAATCGTTATTTCCTTTGAGTTTCCCGGAAGTATTGAAAAATTTTCCTCGCTAAAGATTATAAAATCGGAGATTTTTTCTGCGGAAAGATGCATTGAAATTTCCTGTATCCCGGTGTTTGTTATCTTAAGTACCCTTGTCTTTGAATACCCCTGTTTTATTGATATTTTAAACTCGGTATCACTTAACTCGAAATCTTCAGTTTTTTTTAATTTCTTTAGATTAATAGAAGTTGGAGCTGTTCCTCCAGTGGTACTTTCGGAAGACCCTTCTTCTTCTCTGGGGGAAGGGGGAGGAATTTGCTGGGCAGAGACTGAAAAACTTTGGACATTCGTAAAATTCATGTTTCCTGAGGTATCAAAAGCATAGAATCTCCAGTACACGGTGTTAGGAGAGGGGGCACGTATTTGTACACTGTAGGATGAGATGTTTTGGGTTCCTGAAAAATTAACCTGTGTATAATTCTCCCACCCACTCCCTTGATTTATTGAGAAAATGTATCCTGAAAGAGCCCTGTCATCGGTCCAGTTAGTATAAAAGGAAACAATATCATTTTGATATATGGTAATTTTACTTTTGGAGGGAGAACTCCACTGGGGGGGAGAATTGTCCAATCCAACATAAAGTCGAACCATGTTACTTGGAGAGTCATATACTGAATCAGAAGCATAAAAAGTAACATTCCTCTCTCCAGAAAAATCTTGATTTGGAAAAAAAGATACTTCGTGAGTTAGTGGATCTATTGTAATATTAATACTAAAGATGGAAGAAGTATAGTATGTTAGAGGAGTTTCTTCCTGATCATAAAAATAATCATCTAAATCAAATGCATTCAACAGATTTTGATTTGTATCCCAACTTTGGTCAGGAATATCTTTTATAAGATATGGGGGGGCGTTGGGTATGTTCAATCCTGTTTGAGTCTCTCCATTAAGAAAGGGCAAAGCAAAAGATAAAATTACAAATAATGCCAACAAAAATTTTCCCTCTTTCTTTAAAAAACTCTTTTTCTCCACCATGAAGTTTAGCCCAACTATTTATTTAAATGTTCTCAAAAAATTTTAAAAAAGGATATAAAAATGGAAACCTTTATAAAGTACTTTAGGATATTTATTAAATGCCTAAAAAAGACCTAATTGAGTCTAAGTCTAAGAGTGCCACAGTGAAGGGAACAATTACAACAAACCAGAAAGAGGCAATAAAAAAACTCATAGGAATAATAGGAAGCAACGAACAGGATGTTGTGGGCAAGATAATAACTCTTTGGTTATATAATGAAGGATATCTCACAAATAAAATAAAGAAGGTAAAACAAGATGAATAAGAAAATTTTGAATGTTGTCTTCATTGCAAGTCTCTTGATAATGCTCCTCTTTTATATCGGGGCACAGGATAATTCCAGTACGTCTGGAAATTCCTCCCCTGATTTGCATGAGAGTGGTTCTTCGTCCGATGTGATCTACGAGAACATAGATTCATTTTCGGCGGAGAACCCCTCATCCTCTGTTCCTGATACTTACACCAATATAAATGAAACAACAATTCCCGACGAAAAGAGCGTTAGCGCAAATGATTCTTCTCAAAAATCTATTGAAGAAAACAGAAGTGGAACCCAAGCAAACCAGACAAATTCATCAGATAATGAAAGCGGCCAAATTACTCTTCAAGTACAAGGCAGCATAGATGATGCTCCTTCAACACAAGAAGAAAACTCTTCTAAGAACAATTCTACAAACGCAACCACACAAGAATTTTCAGTAACTCCTTCTTCAGGAGGAAGTGGAGGATATGTAGATTTAAGCGTAATCACCTCCGATGACAATTCTACAAATGCCAGCACAGAGTTAAATTCCTCTGGAGATGAAAACTCTCAACATGAAAAGGAAAAAACAAATTATACATATTATTCTCTGGGTAAAAAGGAAATAGAAGTAGAAAGCTATGGAGAAATAAAGATAAATAAAGATGAACTTGAGAAGAACGAATTTGAAAAAGAGGTGGTTCTCTCAAGCCAGGAACATTTTGTGGGATATCTTAGGGTATATTCTTCGCTTAGAGTCCCTTCAAAAAAAGAAGACATAAAAATATACTGGAAAAACC
This sequence comes from Candidatus Woesearchaeota archaeon, assembly GCA_964521605.1. Classification (GTDB taxonomy): domain Archaea; phylum Nanobdellota; class Nanobdellia; order Pacearchaeales; family GW2011-AR1; genus MWBV01. The sequence goes on along the minus strand of CAZFSJ010000054.1, from coordinate 556 downwards.
AGGAAAACATTGAAGTCACAGGCAATGAATCTTTTGGAGTAGAATATTATGATGAAAACAATGACGGGCTTATAGATAGAGTTTCATGGCTTGTTCCACATCTTTCAACACAAACTTTTGACATTGTTGTGAATACTACCAAGGCAACTGAATCACAAGATCAGATAATTCTTAATGTTGAAGGCCCTCCTAGCCCCACAACAAATCCGATAAACTTCAATATCACAGCAAACTATTCTGGAGATTTAAGTTGTTCTATAAATATTAATGGAAGTGTGCATGAATTTTCAATAAACGGAAGTGGCACAACAAATTATCCCTATGGTGGAGAACCTTTACCAAATGGAACTTATGAATGGATTGTCAATTGTTCTGATTATTCAAATGAAAGCAGGTTTGAATTTCAGACTGGAAGTTTTGACATAGATGAAGGGTTTTCTGTAGATTTAGATGAAAGTTATATTTATTTCCTTAATCTCATAAATAATACTTTGAGTTCTCCTCAAAGCATAAATATTCATTCAGAAAACCCATCTAAGATAAAAATAGAAATAAA
>CAZFSJ010000053.1:0-4218 GCA_964521605.1 Candidatus Woesearchaeota archaeon | reverse complement strand
CTTTAACCTGCCCTGCAATGTCCTTTACATTCTTCACAAGCTCTTTTACAACCAAATTAACATCCCTATCTCCCTTTTCTACAGCAGTTAGCACAACAAGTGCCTCTTTCACTTCCTTCTCCTTCTTCTCTTTTTCAGGAAGTTCTCCAATGCTTTTCAGTGCCTTTTTCAGGGGTTTGAACTTTATGTAATCAACATGTAAATTAAGAGTCTTCATGCCCGTTCCAAAGCAACCCAGGTTTATAAAATTAAGTTTTAATACCTCAAATATGCACAAAACATCCACAAAGTTTTTAAAGAAGATAATTCAAAAAAATCCCTATGAAAAACAAAATAATAATATTCTCAAATAAAGAATGCAAACTACTGGGAGGTGAACAGAATGCAAGAATCCAATAATGAACCCCCCAAGCACAGTTTTACCCAGGGATTTAAATCCTGAATTTTCTAAGTCTCCCCAACTGGAACATATTTTTAATAAAAAATATCCAATGGACTCTGCTTCAAGATTAAATATTAATAAAATACAATAAAATGGCAAAAAACATCGAAACAAAACTAAAGAAAGCCCTTGCAATAGGGACATTCCTACTTGCAGGAGGAGTATACAGCGGGGGTAAGCTTGAAGTTATGACAAAACCTAATGAGAACTATCATGGGAAACTTACAAATTACCTTGAAAAACAGGCAGACCTATACAATTCAATGGAACTTGAAAAAAGATTAGCCAAAGAACAAGAATTCCTTTCAAAACCCCTGTTAATAGACCCAGATATGTTAAATACCTATATTAAAGATGCTTATTCAGAGGTAAATGTTTGGCCAAAAGAATTTGACAAAAGACTTTTCAGGCTTCTTATAAGACAGGAATCAGGATATGATGCACATGCAGTGAGCTCAACAGGGTACATGGGTCTTGGTCAAATAGGGTTTGATGTATACAAAAGCTTCAAACCTGAAAAATGGGAAAGTTTCAAAGATCCAGCAACAGGACAGATTGATACTCTTGCAGTAAAAAAAGATATATTTAACCCGGTAACAAACATTGGCCTTTCCCTTAGATATCTTGATTTCCTCTCAGATTTCTGCAGAAATCACGACCCGGATTGGAAAAATCTTGACCTTGATGAAAAAAGGAGAACAATCCTTACCTGTTATAATGCAGGACATGGAAAGGTCCAAAAGCTGAATTGGGATCTAGAAAGCGAAAAACTCAAAAAAGAACAAAGAGAATATGCCAACAAGATAATGAATGTTTATAATGGCAAAAATATAAAAGTCAAGACATAAAAAAGATACCCTCAAACAAAATCAAACTCTCGAGGTATTCTCTACAAATATTTATAAATAATTGTCTATTGATATTTTAATGAAAAAGAGTTTTATCTTCACAATATTATTATTAACACTAATTATTATTCCGTTTCTCTCTGCAGAAATGATAATAAGCCAGCAACCAAGCAGTGTTTACAACCTTGGAGATTCAGTAACAATTCCAATAACAATAAAGACCCTGACGGGAGTATCTGCCACATTCAGCATGGACCTTCTGTGTGGAAGCAAACAAATAAATTTTTACAAAAACGGAGCCAATCTTCTTGCGGGAGAAGAGAAAACATTTGAAGCCTCTCTTGTCCTTACAAGAGAACTTGTTGGAGAAACAACAGGGACATGTAAGATAAAAGCTATTCTTTCAGGAGAAGACCCTCTTCTGACAAATGAATTCAAAATATCAAATCTTATAACAATCACCCCAACAACAGAAGAGACAGAATTTAATCCTGGACAGAATATTCTTATTCACGGAGACGCAACAAAAGAAAACGGCCAGCCTGCAAATGGATTCATAGACCTCCAGATACTTCTTGATAACACTTCAGAAGGCATAACCCAAAGAGGAACAATAAACAATGGAATGTATTCTCTTAATATAACTCTTCCTGAAAATTTGAAAGCTGGAAAATATCTTGTTAAACTAAACGCATATGAAATGACTCCTGACGGAATAAAGACAAATAAAGGATTTGTCAATTATAATATAGCAATAAGGCAAATTCCAACCTCTCTTGAATTGGTTTTCAAAGACGCAAAAGTAGAACCAGGAACAAACGTCAGTGTAAAAGCAATACTTCATGATCAAACAGGGGATAAAATAGATTCCACCGCAATAATCACAATAAAGAGAGGAGTTCCTGGAACACTCCTTGAAAATGGAGGGCCTCTTGAAAAACCTACAGATGAATATATGGAATTGCCAATAGCATATGATGAACCTCCTGCAAACTGGACAGTATTTGCAATGTCAAATCAACTGACAGCAGAAGCACATTTCATAATAACAGAAAACAAGGAAATAAAAGCAGATATGATTAACGGGACTCTTATTTTGACAAATATGGGAAATGTCCCATACAATGATAATCTTTTTATAAGAATAGGAAACACCACACAGCCATTTAATCTTTCTTTGGGAGTTGATGAATCAAAAAATATTCTTCTGGATGCAGCAGAAGGAGAACACAATGTAGAGATTCTTGATTCAAGTGGAGAGAGTAAATTACAAAGCACAATAACTATAGAAAAATCAAGGCTTACGGGCAATGCTGTTCAGATAAGAGAAGCTTCGGAACTTGGAGTTGGAGAACTTCTTACAAGACCTCTTGTATGGATAATTATAGGGGTTATAATTCTTGGAGGATTGTTCGTATTCCTCAGGGAAAGAAGAAAAAGAAATCCTTCCTATGCTAAAGGAAATGGAATTTTTAAAAAAAAACTTAAACATCCAAAGGTGAATTCTGCATGGGAAAATCGCGCCATCCCTCTTGCAAAGGAATCTAAATTAAAGATACTCAACAGAGCAAAGCTCGCACTCTCAATAAAAGGAAATAAACAGGACGTAAGCATTGTCAACATTACCATAAAAAATCTGGCAGAAGTTCAGGACAAAAAAGGAAATCCTGAAGAGCCATTGCAAAAGATAGTAAATCTTGCAGAAAACAAAAAAGCGTTCATCTATGAAAATCAGAACACTGTTGCAATAATACTTGCACCTTCCAAGACAAGAACATTCAGGAATGAAGAGAGTGCACTTGAAATAGCCCAGTCAGCAAAAGAGGTTCTTGCAGCACATAACAGAATAACAAAACACAGGCTTGATTTCGGGATAGCCATTGAAGACGGTTCAATAGTTGAAAGAACAGAAAACAATGTTATGGAGTTCATGAGTCTTGGCATACTCATGGCAAATTCAAAAAAGATAGCCTCCGCATCCCATGGAGAAGTCCTTCTTGGAGAAAGAATAAAAGAAAAGCTTACAAATGTAAGAACGGAAAAAGAGGATAATGGAAGGATTGTATTTTATAAGATAAAAGACATAAAATATTATGATGAAGGGCATTCAAGATACATAAAAAATTTCCTTTCAAAAGCAGGTGAAAATCAAAAAAGCAAAAACCAACAGCAAGTTAATAATAAAGACAGCAAAAAAGAAAATGCTTCCTCAGAAGCAAAAGACCCCAAATCATTAATTAGGGGATTTTACTAAAGATTATTTATTCTTCTCCTTATCTTCCTTTTCTGATTTTCCGGATAAAAAATCTGCAATCTTATTGCTCCATCCAAATATCTTAAAGCCTATTCCAGTAAGAATCATCAATACTCCCAGCACGAGCATTATCAAAAACATTCTATGCGCTGCCTCAAAAAATAAAGAAAACAAACTTAGCAGATTTTTTGGTATAAGACTGCCTATTAACATTCCAATCTTCATGAATGGAAGTGCAGATACAATAACTATAACCCCTCCAACAATCATGATTGTTGGTCTGTTTTTTGATACCCAGAATATCATTCCAAACAATAAGAGAGATATCAAAAGAAGAAGGAAAAATTTACCTCTCCAGTAATCATTTGCCTTTTGAGAGATTAAAACAAAAGGTATGGATGATTGTTTTACACAACTCCAGAATTCACAATCATAGGGGGCGTAATATACCGTGTCTATTATCTCGTTTAACCCATAATCAATTGTTGCGTTTATACCTTCATATATGATACTACAAGGTATTACAAGGCTATAATTTCCAAAAGAAAGGTTAGATTCATCACTCATCACGCACTGCATCTTAAAAAGGTTCATTTGGTCTTCTGTTATAATCTCCTGAGTTCCGAGAGAATCCACTATAAGATTCTCAGAGGCGTTATATAAGACAGGCTTAA
>CAZFSJ010000052.1:1428-4337 GCA_964521605.1 Candidatus Woesearchaeota archaeon | reverse complement strand
CCTGACTTTTTCAGAGGAATCTGTTTCAAGCAATGATTCTGAGATGGATATTTTAGTGGCTTTTGATGATTTAACTGAGATTCTTCATAAAAAAGAACTAAAAAAGAATGGGGTTATGCTAAAAGGAAATAAGGAGAATATGTACTATGCAGGAAGAATATTCAAATTATTGTGCATTGATTTTAAGGTATTGGATGAAATGTTAAAAGAACTTGGAAAAAAATATGACGAGAATATAAAAGAAGCAAAAGAGGGATATGAAGAAGAGAAGAAAACCATATGCAAAATACTTCCAAAGAAAAAGAATATTGATTTTATGGATGGCAATGATGGAATAGCAAATGGGGCTCTCGATTCAGGACTTGATGTTTATATAGCATATCCCATGACTCCATCAACCTCTGTACTGAACAAGCTTGCTGAACAGCAGGGAAAACCAGGAAGGAACCACGTTGTTGTTGAACTGGAGAATGAGCTTGCCGTTGCAAATGCGGGTGCAGGAAGTTCTGCAACTGGAGCAATAACAATGGTTGGAAGTTCAGGAGGAGGTATTGACCTTATGGGAGAGGCAATAAGCATGACTGGAATGGCTGAGATGCCTTTAGTTTTTTTCCTTTCACAAAGACCAGGGCCAGGTACAGGAGTTCCGACATATAATTCACAGGGGGATTTGAACATGGCAAGACATATTGGACATGGAGAATTCCAGAGGATGGTGCTTGCTCCTGGAGATCCAAAAGAGGCCTATGAGCTTACAAACCAGGCACATTACTTTTCACAGAAATACAAAATACCCTCAATAATAATCTCAGACAAGCATCTCGGAGAAAGTTTCTATTCCCTTGAGGAAAAAGGAAAGGCGGTGAAGGTGGAAAAATCCACAACTCTCGGAAGATTCAATAGTTATGAAAAAAACCCTCAAACCAATTCTGCAACAGAGGATGCGACAATAATAAAGGCAAACTTTGAGAGAAGGATGAAAAAAATTCCGATGATAAAGAAAGATGCAAAAAAATTCTCAATGTACAGTAGTTATGGAGATGCAAAATCAAAATGCGTTGTTTTATCGTGGGGTTCAACGAAGGGAGCAATAATAGATGCAATCAAAGACGTCAAATGCAGGTTCATACAGGTAAAATATATTGAACCTTTTCCGGAAGAACTGGAAAAAGAGCTAAAAGGAAAAAATATAATTCTTATTGAGAACAGTTCAACGGGAATACTTGGAGAGATAGTAAGAGAAAAGACAGGAATATTGATTGAGGATAAAAATAAAATACTGCGCTATGATGGAAGACCATTCCTTGCAGATGAATTAAATGCAGAAATAAAAAAGAGGATAAAATGAAACAAGAAATGAAAAAAGCATATCTTATTCACGGATGGGGAGGAAACTCAGAAGGAGGATGGTTTGAATGGTTAAAAGTGGAGTTGCCTAAAAAAGGGTTTGAGGTTGTAGCTTTTGACATGCCGGATTCTGAAAATCCAAGGATTGAATCATGGGTGAAGCACATGGAGAAGAACATCTCTGGAGAAGAACTTAATGATAAAACCTATTTCATAGGACACAGCGTTGGATGCCAAACAATAATGAGATATCTTGAAAAACTCCCAAAGCAGAAAGAATTAGGGGGATGTGTTTTTGTTGCTGGGTGGTTTGACCTCATAAATCTTGAACCAGAAGAAATAAGCATTGCACACCCCTGGATAAACACAAAGATTGATTTTGAGAGGATAATAAGACATACAAATAATTTCCTTGCAATATTCTCAGATAATGACCCCTATGTGCATCTGGACGAGCAGGAAAAATTCAGAAAAAACCTTGGTGCAAAAATAATCATAAAAAAGAAACAGGGACATTTCAATGAAACAAAAGAAATTCCTGAAATACTGGAGTTTGTAAAATAAAATGCCAACCAATCAGCCAATAAACCTATCGACAACAACAAAACCTACCTGGTGTCCTGGATGCTGGAACTTTCAGATACTTGCAGGTGTGAAAAACCATCTTGCAAAGAAGATAAAGACAGAGGAAGACAGGAAGAAATATGCAATTGTTGCAGGAATAGGATGTCATGCAAAAATATTTGATTATCTAAACCTCAATGGAATAAACACTCTACACGGACGTGTATTGCCTACTGCGCTGGGACTTAAGATAGGAAATCCAAAACTTAATGTGATTGGTTTTTCAGGAGATGGGGATTGTTATGCAGAGGGAATGGAACATCTTATACATGCAGCAAGATATAATGCGAACATAAAATATCTGGTACATAATAATCAGGTCTTCTCACTTACAGTGGGTCAGCCAACACCTGTAACAGAACAGGGATTCAAAGACAAGACAACCCCTGCAGGAGTAAAGAATCCTCCATTAAACCCAATAAGGCTAATGCTTGCTGCAGGAGCGACATTTGTGGCAAGAGTTTATGCAGATGTGAAACAGGTTGATGAGGTACTTGAAGAGGCATTCAAACATAAAGGATTTGCATTCATTGAGGTAATACAACCCTGCCTTATATTCCATCCCGATAATGATTATAAGAAATACACCTATTTGCTCAAGGACCAGAAGCACGATGATAAAAATTTTGGAGAGGCAATGAAGAGAGCAGAAGAGTTTGATTATAACGTGCCTAATGAAAAGACAAAGATACCTCTGGGAATATTCTACAGGAATGACGAAAGACCCACCTTCGAGGAAAACTTAGGAAGGAAATGAGGAATTGTAATTATTATATAATTACTACAAAAGAAAGATTTAAATAGAATCTGCTTCTAAAGAAATAATGGATAAGAAGAAAAAAATACTCTATATAGAAGACATGAAAGAGTGCTATGAGAAAACAGAAAAGGCACTTGGAAAGGATTTTTATATAGATTGGAGAGATGATGTATTTAGT